>DAOWDM010000182.1 GCA_030639035.1 Alphaproteobacteria bacterium | reverse complement strand
TCAAGCCCTATTTCAGCATTCTCAAATAAACCAGTTTTTATAAAAAGCCTTATCATCAGTCGTACCCATATTAAATTTAACAATCAGCAGTGTATAACATTTATAGATATTTTTTCACAACATTATATAATGATTCTACAAGCTAATTATTTGTCTTTTTGTCGAAAAACTTGACGCAATATTTTTAAAAGGTTACTATATTTTAGCTTATTTAATAAATTTATAAGGGGCTTTAACAATGACAATTAAAATATATAATATTGACGGTGATGTTATTCACGAGGCTGATGTAAAAAAACTTGGTGAAGCTCTTGAAGATGCTGTTTCCAAAGGTGTAAGCCTTAAAGGAGCGAATCTTAAAAAAGCAAAACTCAGAGATATTAACCTTAAAGGTGCAGACCTTGAGGGTGCTGTTTTTGATAAAGCAAAACTTCAAAATGTTTGTTTAGAAGATGCTAATCTTAAAGGAGCAAAAATCCGTAGAGCACATTTACAGTCTGTAAATGCTAAAAATGCTAATTTTCAAAAAGCAGACCTTACGACTTCAAAAATTCAGATGTCGAATTTTAATGGGGCTGATTTTGCAAAAGCAGATTTAGTACTTGCACAAATAAAAAATTCAGATTTTACAGATATTAATTTAGTACAGGCAGAACTTGCTACATACAAAAGAGACCCTCTATATATGGTTACAATAGGAGCGTCTTTTGATAAAGTAAAAGTAAATCCTGATACATTAAAAATGATGGAAAGAAAAGACTTAAAATTGAAAAATATTATTGTTGTAGAAAAACTTACTGCTAAAGAGATTGATGCTAAAAAAATAAAAGAAGCACAAAACGCAATTAAAAACGTAGCATTAAAAAACAAACAAAGATAACTACCGCATCACCCCAAATCGTCATTGCTGTAGATGTTTAAACTGTTGCTATAAAAACACCACTCCGCTGTCGTCTTTCTCCCTACTCGTCATACTCGAAATTTTAATTTCGGGTATCCAGTCTTTCTTAAAAAGATTCTGGATTCCCAGCCTTTGGCTGAGAATGACAGCAAGAGGTCGCTTACTCTCGCAAGTTATCTAATTCGATGACAAAAAACTCGCTGTCATTCTGAACACCCCAACCGTCATTCTGAATTTAATTCAGAATCCACCTTTTTACTTTACTGTCAAAAAAGAAGATGGATCCTGAATCAAGTTCAGCATGACGATAGAGGTAATTCTAAAATGACTCTTTTAATAAAAACGGTCATCGAATTAGATAACATTTACAAGAATGACTATGACACCATCAATCTAAATACTGTTCTATATCGACCTCATCAATTTGAAAGTCTTTCATATATTGTTCTGCATATTGTTCATGCACTCCAGTTTTCAGGAATAAATCAAACAATTCTGGGTCAATATGTCCGTCTTTTTTCATAGAGGCCATAATTTTAATTGTTTCACTTAAAGTTTTTGGAGTTTTATAAGGTCTGTCCGTTGATGTAAGAGCCTCGAATATATCTGCAATTGCCATAATGCGAGCAGGAATAGACATTTCTTCACGTTTTAAACCGTTTGGATAGCCTTTGCCGTCTACTCTTTCATGATGAGCCCCTGCATATTCAGGCACTTGTT
Source organism: Alphaproteobacteria bacterium (assembly GCA_030639035.1). Classification (GTDB taxonomy): domain Bacteria; phylum Pseudomonadota; class Alphaproteobacteria; order DAOWDM01; family DAOWDM01; genus DAOWDM01. The sequence goes on along the minus strand of DAOWDM010000182.1, from coordinate 11,216 downwards.
TAATTGCTTTCGGGAAAGGTAGGCAACCAAGCATTTCAATTGTCTGCACAATATGATTGTTAACTTTATTTCGCTCTTCAGTAGTTAAAGTGCCTGTCTTAACTGATAAATTATAAATTTCCCCACGATTATAACCACCAAATATATGTTCTAATCTGTCTTCTAAAAGTCGTTCCTCTACAGGAGGCGGAGGAGGCAGATTATCCTTTATGTTATCATTTTCACCCCATGACAAACCAAGAGTACGGTCAAAATGGCGAGTCCATGTCTGTTTTCCAATTTGCCTGATACGTTCTATTTTATCATCGGAAAGAAAACCGCCAATATTACATTCCGAGATAAAAACATAATCAGTTCGAAGTTTTTTGATTCTTTCCTGAAACTTTTTCGTCAGAGCTTCCTTATCACCGCCTGCAAGCCGTTTTTTGTAATACTCTATTTCTGCATCTCTGTATAAAACCTCGAAACGAGTTCTTATTTCGTGAATTCTGTTGTGTATAGTTTCAAGTTTTGTAGCTTTATCAACAACATATTCAGGTGTTGTAACTTTTCCACAGTCATGAAGCCATGAAGCAAGATGCAGTGTGTACCACTCATCTTCACTTGGATCAAAATCTTTGAAAATACCTTCATCAGATACACAAGCAGACAAAGCAAGCATTTTAACAATTATAGGTACACGCTGACAGTGTGCTCCTGTATATGGAGATTTAGAGTCAATCGCTTGTGCAATAACTTCAATAAAAGATTCCATCACATGACGTTGAGACAACACCAATCTTTGATTATCAATTGAAATCGCTGACTGAGATGCAAGAGCCTCGGCATATTTTTGCGAATCCTGACTGAACGGTATAATGTCAGCACCTGTATTATGGGAATTGATAAGCTGAAGAACGCCTATTACTTCTTTTTGATGATTTTTCAAAGGAACGGTAAGAAATGATTTTGAACGATAGTTCATTTCCTTGTCGAATTTTTTTGCTCCTGAAAAGTCGAACTTTTTTACATCGTAAACATCAGGAATATTAACAATTTCACCAGTTAAAGCGGTATGAGTTGCAACACTGTCATGATTAGGTTCGCCAGTTTCAGGGTCGTACATTTTTAATGGAAAAAAAGGTATTTCTTTTCCAGTAGTTCCACCCATAGAAATATTCAAAACATCATTGTGAACAAAGGAAAAATGGAGTTCATCATCTTCACCTACAAGATAAAGCGTTCCACCATCAGCATTTGTTATTGCTTTAGCACCTAAAAGAAGTTTTTCCAACAGCTTGTCTATATCATGCTCAGCAGACAAAGCTATACCAAGCTCTACAAGTCTTTTAAGATGTTCTTCTTTTCTATCAGTAAAAGCTTCTGTCATGCACAATATCTCCTTAGTTTAAGATTTTGACCTTATCTGCAAATAGACACAAGTTAATTTTATGTTTTTTAATGAACCAGTGCAGGCTATGATTAAATAGATTCAAGAATAATAATGGAAATAATTAAATGACAACTGCAGAAGAACACTTAAATTTTCTTAACGAGCTTGTAAAACATGCGTTAAGCAAAGGAGCAGATGCAGCAGATGCAATATGTACAGACGGTATTTCTCAATCTGTATCCTGCCGTCTTGGAAAAATTGAACATCTAGAACGTGCAGAAGGTACAGACTTTGGTTTAAGAGTTCTTATTGGTAAAAAACAAGCAATTGTATCTTCTTCAGATTCTTCAAAGAAATCAACAAATGAGCTAGTTGAACGAGCCGTTGCAATGGCAAAAAATGTCCCAGAAGACCCATATTGCGGCTTGGCTGAACCTTCACAGCTTATAAGTGATATTAAACAATTAGATATGTTTGACCCATCTGAATTTGAAACCAAAGACCTTAAAAATGCAGTGATTGCTTTGGAAGAATCCGCAATGTCGGTAAAAGGCATCACAAACTCAGAAGGGGCTGATGCAAGTCATGGACAAAGCAAAATAGCTATTGCCGCTTCTAATGGTTTTTCATGTACTTACATGCGTTCAAGCTGTTCTTTAAGTACAGCCGTTCTAGCAGAAAACAGCAATGGAATGGAGCGGGATTATGATTTTGCTTCAAAGGTTTATATTTCAGACTTGCCAGATATAAAAGAACTAGGACGCAAAGCAGGGATTCGTGCCGTTAAAAGACTCAACGCAAGAAAAATTAAAAGCACTCAAGTTCCAATTATTTTTGAGCCTCGTGTAGCCAGAGGACTTATTTCGCATTTTTCCAGTGCTATTAACGGAGCTGCGGTTGCAAGAGGAACTACTTTCTTAAAAGACATGCTTGGAAAAGAAGTTTTTCATAAAAATATTTCAATTTTAGAAGCCCCTCACAGACCAAGAGGGCTTAGAAGCAAGCCTTGTGATGCAGAAGGAATTGCTAATAAAAAACGAAAAATTATAGATAATGGAGTCCTTACAACATGGCTACTTGATTTACGTTCAGCCAAAAAACTAAACATGGAAACAACAGGACATGCAGCACGTTCAATAGGTTCTGCTCCCTCCCCATCTGCAACTAACCTGCATATAGAAGCAGGTGAAATCTCACAAAAAGAGATGATAAAAGAAATTAAAAACGGGCTTTATGTAACAGAGCTTTTTGGACATGGAACAAGTATCATAACTGGTGATTACAGCAGAGGGGCAGTAGGTTTCTGGATTGAAAACGGTGAAATAACCTATCCAGTAAGTGAGGTTACTATAGCAGGAAACTTAAAAGATATGTTCAAAAACATAACCGCAGCTAGCGACCTAGAACTTCTCTACGGCTTCAACAGCCCAACATTACGAATAGATAAAATGACCATCGCTGGCAGTTAGAGTCCATCTGATTTAAGTTGAATAGTGAGTGGTGTAAACTCAATCACCCCGCTTCAAACTCAACAAACTTGACGTTTCTTCTCACTATCTCTACTCTTGTATATAGAGCGTGGCAAAATCCATGCTTCGGGGCTTCAAAACTCCTTTTTACACACGGCTGGATATGCAGCCGTAAAATATTTCGTATCACCCTGATTATGGTCGGGGTGATGGCAGTGTATGTTCAGGCTCTTAGGAGCTAAAGACTGCTGTGCCTTTGTTGTGTAAGAAGGTTTTTGAACACCCCGATCGCCGATTTATTCGGCGGTCGTTTTTATTTTTAAATTGGAGTGTTGATTATGACCGAACTGGATAAATACGCAGAGATTCTTTTTGCTGAATGTAAAAAAGAAAGACCTTTATGCCCCTTTCATCGAAAATATAAAACACTTGACGTTGTTACAGTTCCTATAGATGCAACAACAAAAATGCTAACAGCTGGAATAGAATCTGGAGCAAAAAATACACAGCAAGCAGAAGCTATATATGCCTCAATGCTGTTGGCTTTTCAGGAATAAATTTAAAATCCTTGCTGTCATATTAACGGTGGCGTTTTATTAGGATATATATTGCTCCATGTCCGCCATGTTTTTTCATGGTATATGAAAAGGACAGGATTTTTTGTCTGAAAACAGGCTCATTTAACCAACGTGGAACTAAAGAACAAAGAGTTTGACTACCGCCCGAGCCTTTTCCTGTAACAACGATTACGCAGCGATGCCCATAATAGTATGAGTTTTCTATAAAATCTCTCAAAACAGAATATGCTGTTTCAAGTATCATTCCATGCAAGTCAAGACGTGCATCTACAGGTATTCGACCATTTTTGAATTTTTTAGCAGTACTCTTGTTTAGTGCTTCCGTCATTCCATGTTCAAGTGCTATTGGTGCTGATAAACTTTTTTTGCTGCTGATATTTTCACTTTTAACAGGTTCAGAATAAGATATTTCAATATTCGCCTGAAATTCGTCCTGAAAAAAATCGTCATGTATTTCTTTTTTATCTTCTGAAAGAGGTATTACATTCTTTACAAAAAGATTCCAAAGTCGTTTTTCTTCATCTGTAAGGGTTCTTTTAGCCATCTTTACTGTTGTTTTCACTGGTTATTTGAAGAGGCTCTGAAGGTTCAATTTTTTTAGTCATCAATTCTGAAACATTAAGCACTACAAAAGTTTTCCAATCGCCATCAGGAGACTTACAGCCTATTTTACTGTCATGGCTCATAACAACCGCAATACCTTCGTTTTTCCATAAAGACAGCCAGCTTTCATAGCTACTAATAGCCATGAGTACAGCACGATGGTTAATAGTTTGTGCAATATGAGAGCGAAAATATAAAACATAAACAACAAGCCCCGAAAGCATAACTACAAGCCCCCATATGACTCCTATAAGTACTAAAACAGCCAATCCTAAAAGAATAGGAACTAACAACGGCATCAAATTGTCCCATGGATTATAAACTGGAGAACCAGCACAGTTCAGCAGTTTATCAAGCGTAACCAGCTTTACCTGCCCTGTTTCTATAGCTATTTTCAAAGCCTTATAATGAAGCTTGTCTACACGAGTTTTTGACATCTATTATTTTTATCCGCTTTTATAGCTGTTTCTGTTCTTTTCGAGGCAAAAACATGTAGTACTGACCTTTGCTTTTCATTCGCCCTGCTTTGTTAAAGGCAAATTCTCCAGAACCCCAATAAAAATCCCCTCTTACACCGCCTTTTATTGCAGAACCAACGTCTTGTGCAACCATAAGACGGTTTAAAGGCTTTCCGTCAGGATCTGTTGTATTAAGCCATAACGGCACTCCCAAAGGAATATATGACCTGTCTACAGCCATGCTACGTTCAGGAGTAAGTGGGATTCCCATTGCTCCTATAGGTCCGTCTCCTTTTATAAATCTGAAAAATATGTATCTTGGATTTTTATCCATCAAAGCATTGGCTTTCTTAGGGTTTTCATTAAGCCATTTACGAATGGAGGGCATTCCGCTTTTTCCAGATTTGAGCAAACCTTGACGAGACATAATACTGCCTATACCGACAAATTTTCTGCCGTTATTTCCAGCATAGCCTATTCTTATGGTTCTGCCGTCTTTCATTTTTACACGTGCCGAACCTTGAATGTGTGTAATGAAAATATCAACTGGATTATCTGCCCATAAAAGCACAGGAGCAGAAATACCATAACCACCGTCAATTTCAGCTCGTGTCGGATACGGAACGACTTTCCCTTTTGTGATTTGTGCAACAACTTTTTTAGACTTAACATCATCTGCAAAATCACTTAAATCAAACTTTACAATATCTTTTGGCATACCATAAACAGGATAGAGATAATTTCCCCCAGCCTTGAATGAACCGTTTATTTCGGCTTCGTAATAACCTGTAAATGTTCCGTTTTTATTGCCTTTGAATGTTACCTGATATGGTTCAAAAAACTTTTCAAGGTAGTCATACATTTCTTTTTTATTTTTACCTGAAATTTCATCTAATGCCTTACAAGGCAAATACCAGTCTCCTGCTTTGCTAAAAGCACTGATTTTCTTATCAGATGAGTATTTAAGAATAGTTTTACATGACTTTTTAAGAGCAGGTAAAGCCTCTGTAACATCGTCATTATACCACTCTGGAAGCAGAGCAAATGAAACACGGTTTAACCTAAAATCTTCTTTGGGGACAGGCTTTAAATTCCATAAAAACAAGCAAATAGATACAGCTATTGCCAAAGCAAAAAAAACCGTAAAATAATTCATTACAAAGCTAAATAAGTTTTTAATATTATAATTTAGTTTCATATGTAATGTTCTATATGCTTTTAGTTCCAACCAGAATCCAGTTTGGATTTTTCAAACGAAGGTTTCGTGAAAATGTCCATATATCTGTGATAGTTTCAACCCTATCTAAACTGCCTTTTATGACATTGCCTTCTTTATCACGAACTATATTATGCTGTTCTGTAACAAATTTTACCTCAACATTTGCAATGTTTTCGATTATTTTTACATTAGTAATTTCTTTTGATACGACTCTAACAATTTCAACCTCAGTTTTTTCCTCTGATTTCATTCTATCGTCAATAGCTGAGCTAAACTGTTTAAATACATCTTCACTAAGCAATAAACGCAACGTACCAACATCACAATCGGTAAATGCTCGAACTATCATTTTAAAGGCTGTAACAGCACCACTTAAGAAACTTTTAGTATTAAATGTAGAATCCATTTTTTGAATTTCATTCAATACTCTATCTGTTTCTGACAGCTTTTCTTCTTTTTCAAGAGGTCTGTGGCTTGAAAGATTAATAACATTATCTTGTACAGCTTCTTTTTTAGAAGTTTTTTCCGATACAGAATCGTCTTCGTCCTCTGGAGATTGACCAAGAACGTTTAACAGACGTTTAATAAGCATTAATGCTATAATGCCTAAAAAAATTAAATCAATAAATTGAGAACCTTCATTCATGTGCTACATTTTCTATAGATAATAAAAACAATATTTCATAATATATAAATACGCTGTCATAGGATAAAGAGCAAGCATGGTTACATTACTTTTTATAATTTTTATTATAACGCCTTTGCTGGAAATAGCTATTTTGTTATATGTTGGTGAGATTATAGGGCTTTTTCCTACACTTTTTATTATTATAGCTACTGCTGCCGCTGGAACTTTTCTACTGCGTCTTCAAGGCTTAGCAATATTATTTCGTCTTAAACAAAGCATTGACCGTCTTGAACCTCCATTAAAAGAAGTCTTTGACGGAGCATGTTTATTAATAGCTGGATTAACACTTTTAACACCAGGTTTTGTAACAGACAGTATTGGATTTTTACTATTTATCCCAAAAGTAAGAGAATATTTAAGAATTTTTCTTACAAAGCGGTTAAATATATCAAATATAGATTCGTTTCATTATAGCAACACTCCGCATGAAAGTTCTGAATTTTCTAATTCAAAAATTATTGATGTTGAATATAAAGATATTGATGAAAATATTAATAATGATAAAAATACTGATTGATTGCGTATTAAAACAATTTATGGTAATTCAACTAATCAGTTTAATCAGGAGATAATAATGAGTAAAAAAGACGAAAAAATCGCTATTTCACAGGAAACCAATCCTAATGCAGTTCCTCTTTTCATAAATGGTCAGTTTATAAAAGACTTTTCTTTTGAATCTCCTCATGCTCCGCAGATTTTCAACGAAATGAAACAAGCTCCAAGCATTGAAATAGGTGTTGATATTCAGGCTGGAAGACTTGACGATAAAAATACTTTTGGTGTTGATTTAAAATTTAGCATTGAAGGTAAAATCGAAGATAAAGTCGCTTTTATTGTAGAGCTTGTTTACAGCAGCGTTGTTACTCTTAATGTTGAAAAAGAACATATTGAACCTATGCTCCTTATAGAAGTTCCTCGTCATATGTTCCCATTTGCACGTTCAATAATCTGTGATGCAGTTCGTGACGGTGGCTTCCCTCCACTGATGATTGCTCCTATTGATTTTGTAACTCTTTACAGCAAACGTCAGGAACAAATGAAAAAAGAACAAACAAGTCAAGAAACTTCAAAAGACAAAACAATTAACTAAACCAATTCCAATAACTGTCATTCTCAGCCCTTCAGGGCTGGGAATCCAGTCTTTTTATTCAAACCATATTGGTTTTATAATTTTCTGCATAAACTCATTATGTTCTGCAAGTTCGTGTTCTTTTGGAGCATGAGGTCGTGGAATTCTGTATTTTTTATCTGTTGATTTAATTTCATTATTTTTCAGAAGGTCGTTTTTATTTTGTAAAAAATTAAATTCTCTTCCGCCAAGTAATTCTAAATATACTTCAGACAATAATTCTGAATCTAATAATGCTCCATGTTTGGTTCTTGTTGAGTTATCAATTTTAAATCTTTGACATAACACGTCCAAATTATTTTTCATTCCAGGAAATTTTTTACGTGCAATAGCAAGAGTATCAATAGCTCTTTCCATAGGAATTTCTTTATATCCAGCTCTTTTAAACTCTGCATTTAGAAAATTCATGTCAAAACTTGCGTTGTGAATTACAAGCTTGTCATTTCCTATAAAAGCTAAAAAATCATCTACTATTTCAGCAAATTTTGGCTTGCTTGATAAAAGTTCAGTAGATAATCCGTGAACTTTATAAGCAGCTTCAGGCATTTCACGTTCAGGATTTATCTGTTGATGATAGACTTTTCCTGTAGCTACATGATTAATAAGCTCTACACAGCCAATTTCTACGATTCTATCACCTCCATTATGATAAAAACCTGTAGTTTCAGTATCGAGAACTATTTCACGCATATTTATTCTTTCCTGATTTCTTTTATTATTTTAACAAGCTGCTGCAATGTTTCATGCTCTTTTAAATCTGTAGATACCACAAAATCAGCTTTCATACGTTTTATATCATTAGACATTTGCTGTTTTTTAATTTTTTCAAACTTTTGAACAGTCATTCCTGAGCGGGATAAAGCTCTAGTTTTTTGAACAGAATCAGGAGCATCAACAACTATTACAAAATCACAAAAATTATTCCACCCTGTTTCAAACAACAAAGGAATATCTAAAACAACTATAGTTTCTTTATTTTTTTCATTGAGTTTTATAAATTTATTTTTTTCTTCAAAAACAATAGGATGTAAAATATTTTCTAGTTTTTTAAGAGCCTGTTCATCATCAAAAACCTGTTTTCCAAGAATTTTACGGTCAATAAATCCGTTTATAAGCAATTCAGGAAAAGCCTCACCTACAATTTGAATGATTTTTTTCATAGACAACAGATTATGAACAACTTTATCTGCATCAAATACAGGAATATCAAGCTGCTTAAACATATTAGCAACTGTACTTTTCCCCATACATATAGAACCAGTAAGACCTAAAATAACCATTTTAAAAAACTATTTTTCTCTATCGTCATCCTGAACTCGTTTCAGGATCTACTTTTTTCTTATTATTATTTTTCAGCTATAAAATCATATAATTCTTTTGTAACTTCTGGTTTTTTACCAAACCATGCTTCAAAACCAGATTTTGCCTGATGTAAAAGCATACCTAATCCGCCTACTGTCCAATTTCCTCTTACTCCTGCTCTTCTAAGTAATCCTGTTTTCAAAGGAGAATAAACAATATCATAAACAACAGCCTGCGAAGATAATAACGAAAGATTTATATCAAACTGAGGAACGTCTTTCATACCCATAGTTGTTGTATTTACAATCATCGAAGCTCCATCAATACAATCTGCTTTTTCACTCCATGGAACTTGAACAAGTTTACCACCTAAATCAGCAATCATATTTTCTGCTTTTTCAGGAGTTCTATTAACTACACGTATTTCTTTTACACCTGCGTCCATTAATGCAGCACAAACAGCTCTTGAAGCTCCTCCTGAACCAAATACAACTACAAACCCGTTGCTGCATTTCCATTCAGGACATGAAACTTTAAGATTTTCAATAAAACCAAATCCATCAGTATTATCACCTGTAAGACTTCCATCATCTTGAACTATAACGGTATTTACAGCACCTATACGTTTTGCATTATCAGTAACAGTATCTACTATTTCAAGAGCAGCTACTTTATGAGGAACTGTTATATTAACACCTTTAAAACCCATTTTAGGTAAAGCTCGTAATACTTCTTCAAGATTTTCAGGTTTTACAGACAAAGGAATATAAACACCGTCTATGTCATATTCTTTCAGCCAATAATTATGTATTAGCGGAGATTTTGAATGTTCAATAGGGTATCCTATAACACCAGCAAGTTTAGTTTTTCCTGAAATCATGTTTTTAAAATACCTATACTGCGTAAAAACTTTAATAATGGTATCAATGGTAGTCCAAGAATTGAAAAATAACACCCTTCAATTTTTAAAAACATCTGTGAGCCTATTCCTTCTAATTGATACGCTCCAACAGAACTGCATATATCATATTTTGTAGATTCTATATAATAGTCCAGAAAATCATCACTAAAATCTCTCATAGTCATTTTTATACATTCTGAATAACGCCAGATACATTCACCATTTTTGACAACTGCAACACCACTGACAAGATTATGAGTTCTATCACGAAGAATTTTAAGATGTTCCTTTGCTTGAGCAGTATTTTCAGGTTTATCAAACCATACTCCATCACATTCAAGTATTTGATCTGCTCCAATAACAATCTTATCATTATGTTTTTTTGAAACATGAAGTGCTTTTAATTCTGCTAGAGTCTCAACGGAGTCTTTTATATTTTTAGATTTTTTAAAATCATCTTTATATTTTTTTTCATCTATATCAGCTGGATAAATAACACAAGAAACACCTGAATCTTTCAGTATTTTTGCTCTTATTTCACTTCCTGAAGCTAATATTATTGATGAAATCATATGAATAACCTGAATAATGGGGATAACTTGACAAATCTACAGACTTGCAAAATATTATTAAACTTTCTACAACATTAACCACTTAAATTTCAACATGTATAAAAAAAATTACACTAACTAATTTAAAAAAAGGATAAAAAAGTTATTCACACTTTTCACTAATTTATTTATTAGTAAATATCAGACTTTCATAGACTTACTAACAGGTTTTAATATAAAATTTCTTAAATAATAAAAATCTGTGGATAACTTGTTAATAAAATTTAATCCACATTACTAAGAAGCATCTACAAACTACAACAATCTTATTTAAATTTATTATTATAGTTGAAAAAAAATAACTTTTTTAAAAACAAGTTTGACTTGAACTACTATATTCTATATCTCTTTATTCACACTAATCACTCTTACAATCTATTTTCCTTTTATAATTTTCAAAAACAATCTGCAAATAACAGGTCAAAAATGCATCTTACAGAATTAAAGAAAAAAAATGCTAACGAACTAGTAGAGTTAGCTAAAGAGTTAAATATTGAAAACGCTTCAACAATGCGTAAGCAGGATTTGATGTTTGCAATATTAAAAAATCTAGCTGCAAATAATACAACCATTTATGGTGAAGGTGTTATAGAAGTTCTGCAGGATGGTTTTGGATTTTTACGTTCTCCTCAATCAAATTACCTTGCTGGTCCTGATGATATATATGTTTCTCCAAGTCAAATAAAGAAATTTGCACTTCGTACAGGAGATACAGTTGAAGGGCAGATACGTGCTCCAAAAGACAGTGAAAGATATTTTGCACTTATAAAAGTAGAAAAAATAAATTTTGAAGACCCTAAAAATGTAAGGTTACGTACAAACTTTGATAATCTTACACCTTTATATCCTGATGAACGCTTAAATCTTGAAGTTGAAGCAGTAGATG
>DAOWDM010000031.1 GCA_030639035.1 Alphaproteobacteria bacterium | reverse complement strand
TAACAAAGGCAACATTGTTGCTATTAAATCTAAATCAGGAAGATAATTAAAGGAGCAAAAACAATGCCAGAATCAAAAGCATATAAGCTTCCAAACAAAGAAAAGTTTCCTGAACTGTATAAAAAAATAGGAGGGCTGTTTAAGAAAGGCACTAAAAAGCTTGGTGATGTTATAGAAAACTATGCTCTTGAAAACATGCAGCCTCAGGAAGCCTCAAATATACAGAATTTCCTAAATATTCAAGGAAAAGAAAAACTAAAAAAGGAAGCTATTTTTTCCAATTTGGCAGAATATGTAGGAAAAGGTTTAACAAGAGAAATTGAATTCGTGTTGGAATTACAGGGTGAAAAACTTAAAAAAGAAGATATGCTCAAACATTATAATGAGCCTAATTATATGCCTTGTACACACTATTCACCATTATGGAGAGCTGTAAATTATGACGATAAAAACAAAAAAAAACCATTACTTGTTGCAGCAGAAACACTTTATGATATTGGAGAACCTTTAACAAAGGAAGATTTTCTAACTGAAAAAAGACATGTAAGTTATAACGTAAATCAATCTAAACTGATTAAAGCTGCTTGCAAACATGGTAGCTTGGATCAAGTAAAAACAATTGTTGAAATGAATGGTGAAAAGCTTACAAAAAAAGACTTAATGTCTCCTACTTCTGGTGAAAATCCTTTTGATAGAAACAGAAGCATTGCTTTTACAACTTTAAGAAACAACCAATTTGATGTTGTTGAACAAGTCTTGACCGAAGAAGGAAAAACTCTTTGCATTAATGATGTTATAGATGATTTCAAGGAACTTGGAAAGACAAGTCATAACGATAAAAGCAAAGCTCTTTCTAGGTTTCTTTCCTCTTCTGTTTTTAAAGATACATCTGAGAATATCAAAGAAATGTGGAAAGTGCTTCCTGATGAGTTCAAAACAACAAGTAGCAAAAACTATTGTAAAAAAGCTATTTCTAGCAATATGAGCAAAGAAAAACTAACAGATGCAGCAAAATCAGCTGCAAAAGCTCTAAACAAGGCAGGGATTGCCTCTATTAAATCTAAAGCAGGAAGATAATTAAAGGAGCAGTAATAATGCCAGAATCAAAAGCATATGAGCTTCCAGATAAAGAAAAATATCCTAAGCTGTATAAAAAAACAGGTGGGCTTTTTAATAAAGACACTAAAAAACTTAGCGAAGCTATAGCAAGTTATGCTCGTAAAAATCTGTCTGTTAAGGAAACAGATGGTATTGTGCGTTTTCTTAATGTTCAGGGACATAAAAATCTTCAGCCAAGTCAAATAAAAGACAATTTGCCAAAGCTGTATAAAGAAGGCTGTGTAAGAGAAGTTGACTTTGTGCTTGCGTTGCAAGGTGAAAAAATAGAAAAAAAAGATATTTTTAAAGTTAAAGAAGACAGCGTTTCAGCGATATGCCAAGCAGCTTCATGTAATAGAAATAACAATATCCTGTTGTGGGTCGGAGAATCTATGTATGATGCAGGAACTCCTATTACAAAAGATGACATATTTGATAACAAAACATGTCGCAGACTTGACATGCCTATAAAAAGGGATCAACGAACTTATAAAGGTCGTGTTATTGCTATTGCTGCAACTGATGGAAATCTTAAGCAAGTAAAAGCCATTGTTGAAATGAACGGTGAAAAGCTTGGTAAAAAAGATTTAATGTGTCCAATATCACAAGATGAAACATTTGGAAATCTTTCAAATGCAAAAGAAAGTATTGCTTTTGTAGCTTTGAGGATCAATTCATTTGATGCTGTAGAACAAATATTGACCGAAGAAGGAACTACTATTTGCGTAAAAGATGTTCTTAGTGATTTTATGAAAAATAGATATGTTGACAATAAAGATCTTAACAGACTTCTTTTTTCTCCTGTGTTTAAGGACACCGCAGAAAATATTGAGGAAATGAAGAAACAGCTTCCTGAACGTTATTTTAAAAAGACAAAAGAAGATGCCAAAAATGCTGCAAAAGCTCTAAACAAGGCAGGGATTGCCTCTATTAAAGCTAAAGCAGGAAGATAATTAAAGGAGCAGTAATAATGCCAGAATCAAAAGCATATGAGCTTCCTGATAGAGAAGAATATCCTCACTTATATGAACACGACAGCAGTATTTATTTTGCAAAAGGTTCTAGGCGTTTTTGTAATGATATAGAAAATTATTGTCGCCAAAATATGTCTAAGGAAGATTCTGATAAAATGCGAGGTTTTTTTACCTTTAGCATAGAAGAGCTTGAAGCAGGAGATCTGATTAGAAAATTAGGGTTTTATACTGCAACTAATAGAACAAGAGAAGTTGAATTTGTTTTAGCTTTACAGGGAAAAAAAATAGCAAAGCACGATATGCTTAATCATTCTTTGAAGAGAGAATCTCCGTTATGGAAAACTGCAGAATCTAGCAATAAAGAAACAGCATTGATTACAGCAGCTGAAATATTACATGACTCAGGTAATCCATTAACAAAGACTGATTTGATAGGAAATAGCTTCTTTGAGACAGGAAAAGAAGGTCGTTTAATTGCAAAAGCTGCAGAAAACGGAAATCTTGACCAGATAAAAACCATTATTGAAATGAATGGTGAAAAACTTACCAAACAGGATTTGATGACACCTATCACATCAATTGAGTCTCCTGCCTATGAGAATAAAAGCATTCTTTTTACTGCATTAAGAACAAATCAGTTTGATGTTGTTGAACAAGTCTTAACAGATGAAGGAGCTACTATTTCTGCGAATGAATTTCTTGATGATTTTAATGAAATGAAAAACCAAGTTTCTATTGACCCTCAAATAGGAGATTGTCTTGGAAAGCTTCTTGCATCTTCTGTTTTTAAGGACTCTACAAAGAATATAAAAGAAATGTGGAAGAAGCTTCCTAAAGAGTTCAAAGCATCAACAGAAAACCAGAAAGGCTATCAAATAGCTTTTGGAAAAGCTAATTATAATGATGTAAAAAACGTTAATAAGCTGCTTAATAATGCAGGAATTGTAGCACTTAAAGCTAAAACAAAGGAGCAAAGATAATGCCCGAATCAAAAGCATATGAACTCCCAAGTAAGGAAAAATATCCTGAACTGTATAAAAAAACAGGTAGGCTTTTTAATAAAGACACAACAAAGTTTGCTAAGGTTATAACAAATTATGCTAAGGAAAATCTGTCGCCTAGTGATGCAACTAATATGCTGAATTTTTTAAATGGTCAAGGAAAAGAAAATCTTCAACCAAGTAAAATAAAAGACAATTTGCCAAAGATATGTGGCTCTATATACATTAGAGAAGCTGAATTTGCACTGGCATTACAAGGGGAAAAGATAGAAAAAAAAGATATTTTTAAAGTTAAAGACAGTTATTCTCGTCGTCCTTGTTCTTCTGCTATATCTAAAGTAGCTGAATATCATGATAAAAATTACCTTCTATTGATTGGAGAAGTTATGCATGATGCAGGAACACCTATCACAAAAAAGGATCTAACCGAACAAAAAATATACTATAAATGTGGAGTCCCTAAAAATGGAATATACGAATTAAAAGGACGTGTTATTGCTATATCTGCAATAAATGGAAGCCTTGAACAAGTAAAAGACATTGTTGAAATAAACGGTGAAAAACTTGGTAAAAAAGACTTAATGCTCCAAATAACAGAAGATGAAAGGCATGGAACTTTTCGTTCAAAAACAAATGAAAGTATTGTTTCTTCTTCATTAAGGAGTGATTCGTTTGATACTGTAGAAAAGATATTGACAGAAGAAGGAACCTTTCTTAGCGTAAATGATGTTCTTAGTGATTTTACGCAAAGAGAACCTTTTGACAACAACCTTGGCAAGCTTCTTACATCTCCTGTGTTTAAAGATTCTACAAAAAACATTGAAGAAATGTGGAAACAGCTTCCTGACAATTACAAAAACTCAACAGAAAACCAGCAAGCCTACAACATAGCGATTGGCAAAGCTAATGATCTTAAAAAGAAAACAGAAGAAAATAGATCTAAAGCAGAAGCCGTTGCCAAAGCACTTAATAAAGGCAACATTGCTGCTATGAAATCTAAAGCAGGAAGATAACTTAAAGGAGCAAACACAATGCCTGAATCAAAAGCATACGAACTCCCGAGTAAGGAAAAATATCCTGAACTGTATAAAAAAACGGTAGGGCTTTTTAAGAAAGATACAGCAAAGTTTGCTGATGCTATAATAAATTATGCTAAAGAGGATTTACAGCCTTATGAAACAGCAGGTATCTATGGTTTCATAGAGAGACAGGGGCATGAAAATCTTAAGCCTAATAAAATAAAAGAAGAATTGCCATATTCGTGTGGTGCTGGTTACATTAGAGAAGCTGAGTTTGTATTAACATTACAAGGGCAAAAAATCGAAAAAGAAGACATTTTAATAAGTAATGAAGGCTACTCAGTTATATATAAAACAGCTATCGAAGATAGAAACCAGCTTTTGTGGCTTGGAGAGACTATGCACGATGCAGGAACTCCTATCACAAAGAAAGATATGATTGAACCAAAAGTGTTTTATAAAACTTCATACAAAGACGGTAAGAAAAAAGAAAATGAAGGTCTAGTTATTGCTGGTGCTGCAATTAATGGAAATCTCGACCAAGTAAAAGCCATTGTTGAAATGAATAATGAAAAACTAACCAAAGATGATTTAATGTTTGATGTTTCTGATGAGGCTGGAGAACATAGAAGAAATAGCATTGCTTTTGTGGCATTAAAAACAGGACAATTTGATATTGTTGAACAAATTCTGACAGAAGAAGGAACTTTTCTTTCAGTTAATGATGTTATGTATGATTTCAAAAACATAGATCAAAACAAACATTACAGTGGGAAGAGCCGTCAAAGTATTGCTGAAGAAAAAAAATGTTTAGGACGACTTCTTACTTCTCCTGTTTTTAAAGATACATCTGAAAACATAACAAAAATGTGGAAAGAGCTTCCTGACGAGTTCAAAACATCAGCTGAAAACCAGAAAACCTATCAAACGGCTCTTAAAAATATCAAAAGTCATGACATTAAAAAGGAAAAAGAAGAGAAGAAGTCTCAAGCAAGAGCCGCAGCAAAAGCACTCAATAAAGCAGGGATTACTGCACTTAAAGCTAAAATAAAGGAGCAAAGATAATGACAAGAACAAGAGCATACGAACTTCCAAATAAGAAAAAAAATCCTGAGCTGTATAAAGGTGCAGGAATGTTTAACGCTGCCAAATTTGGCATAGATATAGGTATATATGCTCGTAATAATATGTCGCCTGAAGAAGCGAAAAGCATTGAACACTTTCTTGTCAAGCAAGGAAAAGATAGGCTTAAACCAAAACAAATAAAAAACAGGCTGTCAGATCCACACATCATAACACACATTAGAGAAGTTGAATTTATACTGGCATTACAGGGTGGAAAAATAGAGAAAAAGGATATTTTCAAACCGGCTCCTTTTATTACACCTGCATGTGACGCTGCTAATAATAAAAACAAAGACATCTTTTTGCAGCTTGGCGAGGTTATGTGTGATTCTGGAAATCCAATTACAAAACAGGACATCTTGGAAACTAGACTGTTTTTCAAAGGAAAAAGTGGTAAGTCTATAGATAAAGGTCGGATTATTGCTATTGCTGCAATAAAAGGAAATCTTGACCAAGTAAAAGCAGTTGTTGAAATGAACGGTGAAAAACTTGGTAAAGAAGACTTAATGCTTCCAATATCAAAAGAAGAAGCAGGACGTTATAACTCTTCATATGCAAATAAAAGCATTGCTGTTGCAGCCTTAGAAAACAATTCGTTTGATACTGTAGAGCAGATTTTAACCGAAGAGGGAGCTTCTCTTTGCGTCAAAGATGTTCTTAGCGATTTTAAGGCAATGGAAGGCGAGGAAGTCCTTACAAGCTATCCAGGTGTATATCTTCCAAGTGTTTCTGAAACAGACAGCAAATGTCTTGAAAAGCTTCTCATCTCTCCTGTTTTTAAAGATACATCTGAAAACATAACAGAAATGTGGAAAGAGCTTCCTGACGAGTTCAAAACATCAAAAGAAAACCAAAAAGCTTATCAAACGGCTCTAGGAAAAGCAAAGTATGTTGATGCTAAAAACGCAGCAAAAGCACTCAATAAAGCAGGGATTGCAGCTATTAAATCTAAAGTTTCTGAAAGATAACTTAAAGGAGCAAACACAATAAAAGCATATTAGCTTTCAAGCAAAGAAAGTGTTCCTGAAAAGACACAGCAAAATTGTACTAGAAAATAACATTTCAAGAAACAATGTTACTTCGTCTCTGTTATGCCGCTTCCCCATTCTTCAACAAGTTTCTTTTGGACATTTTTTAGGTGAGATATTCTGTGCTGTGACAACACCTGCATATATACAACAACAATAGATGGAATCGAAAAAAAGATAAGCCAGCCAAATGCAGCCGCACCAAAAGTTGCCACCAAAGGAACTACACTTGTCAACAAATTGGCTGCTGCTTCAATAGTATGCTCTCCAAACCACATCTGAAATATATAATGTGCACTACCTGCTAAGTTTAAGCCTCCTACACACAGCCAACAGTAACGATATTGTCTGCGATTACGACTAAACAATATAGAAATCCATGTTGGAAGCATAGAAAAAGAAAGGAAAAGCATCGTAGGTAAAAGAATAAAACTTAAAGGGAAAAGCAGTAAAATCAAAAGAAATCTGCTTGCAACAACGGTTGCATCTCTTTTCTTGTAATATTGCTTTTGCTCTTTTTTACCTTTTTGCTGTTTTGCCATCACAACCTCATAACCAGCAAAATAGTTATAGAAACAAGCATTATAATAAATGAAACAATAGCTGAAATCTGCTGTCCAACCTCTTGTGCTTCACCATCTCGTTTTTTGTTGTTGTTTTTCAAAATAGAATATTCTTTTAAAGCCGAAATAAATTCAACTTTTACAGCAGCATATTCTGATGTATCGAGCTGTCTTTCTTCTTTGTTATCAAGAAGATTATATAAATCTGGCAAACTGCCTTTACGAACAATTTTTGGTATTTCTTTTTCTAGTCTCAACCTTCTATCTTTGCTGTGATAACTGTCTATAATCGGAGCCATAAGACCTCCAACCCAGCTTGCAAGCCCAAGCAGAGACCCCTGCCCCATTTTCCATTGCAATACGGCAAGTAAACTCAACATTCCAGCGGTTGAATAATCTGGTCTTATATTGTTTATTGCATCTATTTGTTCGATTGTTTGTTCTCTGAAATGGCAACCGATAAAAGCTGCAAGATGTCTGTCAACGGGCCACTGCTGTTGATTTATATTCTTTGCATTATCATCAAGAGCAGGAAGCACTTTTCTAATGTCATCAACATAATATCCTCTCAAAAGAGAACTTTGACATGGCAGAGTCTTGTTCAGTTCATATAAAACACGTTCAAGACCATATCCTATTATTGTATGTTTAAAAAAACTTCGTGCATTTTCAATATTTTTTGGTATAGCAAGTGATACTAGTTGATTCTCATACCAAAAATCAACAACCCCATACGAAACAACTTCTATTATTGGTGATACGTCCTGCTCTTTTAGAATAGTTACAGAAAGCATCACACCAAACCCATCAGGGAAAAAACTCACAGTTCTGTATCGTATTGGAGCTATAGGATCAAAAAGCATACATATTTTAGCAATTGTTACATCTTCAATAATTCTATTGCTTGCAGAAATGTCTTTTGTTTCTTTTTCAATATCAACAATAGCATCTGCCAAAAAATTGTTTCTTAGCCCTCGCCTTACCCATACCTCAAGTTTTTTTTCACCCTTGATAAGATCAATAGCACTATCCCAATTTGTTGCCATCGCATAAGCGATATCTTTTATATAGAAATAAGATTTTCCATTAAATTCCAAAGAACGCTTAGCTCTAGCACCAATTTTTGTAACAACAGGACTGAGGCGACGCCCCCCAACCCACGCTTCAAATGTTTCGAGAGTCCACCTCTGTTTCGGATTATCAGAAAGCATGCCACGCAAACATTCTACAAGATTCTTACTTATAGTTCTCTTTCCAACTAGTGCAGCATACGAACCATTAGTCTTTTTTGCTTCGAACAAACCAACATCTTTCATATTGGCGACAGGATTTTCGCCAAGATACAGCATAAGAATTGCGACACCTAATGAATAAATATCATCAGCAAGTGTATTTACATCTCTACCTGCATTATTAGCCATAGATGATTCTATTGTTTCACAACATAATGGCTGGAAGTAAGCAGAAGGCGATGTTACGCAGTCTCCAAAAACAATATTGGTTCTGCCTTCGTCCATATAATACATATTGTCGATACGAATAGCTCGATGAGTAATATTTCTTACATAAAGCTCTCTAATCGCATCAATAAAAATATTACCATATTTTTCAATAAGAATGTTTTCTCGAATTGGTTCGAATGTTGAGTCCATACTTGTCATAACTTTGCCACCAAGCGGACGTTCGTATATTATAATCATGCATTCTTGATTCAGATTAGGCCAATATGATGCTCCAGAATCTACAAGAGGAAGTAGCCCTGCTTTATTAACCCCGCGCAAAGATATCATGGCCTTGCTTCGTATAGGAAGCTTGCCATCACACACAAGAGCAAAACATTCGTTGTCGTTACGGCTTGTTACTACTTCATAAGCTTTTGCCCCAGGCATATCCAGCTCAGGCAAAGGGCTATCTGCAAGAACATTGTAATGTTCTTTAACTACAACAGAAGATGCTTTTCCTACTTTAATCTTTTCAGAAAAAGCTTCATTTTGTTTTTCATCTGCACCCGAAGAAGCATTTTCCGTCAAAGGTGCATCTTTATCTTCTTCCTCCACGATGGCTAAACCTCTCGAACATAATTATATATGATACAGTTTAACATATTATCTGTACCAGGCTTATAGTTATTTAAGTTAACATTTATTTTTATAATCATCAT
>DAOWDM010000218.1 GCA_030639035.1 Alphaproteobacteria bacterium | reverse complement strand
TTATTTATGTTTTTAACTTCTTTTTCTATTTTTTTGAAAACCTCAAATTCCATTTTATTTATTAATGGTTTTCTTTTAAAACTTGCTGTTTTTACATGCTCTAATTGGCTAACTGGTTCTACATATTCTGGTTGTGCAACAGGTTCAGCACTTTCTGTTTGAGCTTCGGTTTCTACATAATCTAATTGAGCAACAGGTTCTGCACGTTCTATTTTAGAGAGGCTTTCACTTTCTCCAAACTTCCATTCATATTTTTGCCTAGTAACAGGCTTTACATATTCTGGTTGCTTTTTTGAATAATATTTAAAGTTTGTTTTTGTTGATGATGATAGAATGCCTATCACCATTAAAACAAACATTCCAACGGCAAATGACACAGCTAATCCAACAAAATCAATTATGAGATAAACGGTCAAGAATAATACTGAAAAAAGAACAATACACTTTACTGCAAAAAGAAGGATATACTTTATTATAGAGAGCATTTTTTTATTGCCTTTTTCAGAAGAAACGGTGTTTTTTTGTCGTTATAAAGACATTTATTTATCTTTTGTTGTGGCGATTTCATCAACAACATCTTGCCTAAAATCTTTTTTATTCGCCATTAATCAGCTCCTCTTTATCATCAAACCTTGCATCTTCAGCTTCTTCAGCAGTTAAAGCCGTTTCTTCAAATGCTCCCATTACATCGGCTGTGTCAGGGTCAACCTCGACAACAACGCCTGCTGTTGCAAGTTTGGATACTTGAGCAGATTCTTGTTTTGTGATTTCGTCTTGAGTTAGTTTTGTCATTAAACTGTTCCTTTCATGCGTTGATATACCATGATTTTAACAGTTTTTCCTATATTTTCATATTTATTTTTCTTGTTGTAAAAAAAACTACTTTTATAATTCTGTCCGTATGTGTTTTGTATGAAGCAAAAGACAGCTTTTCTTTTATGGCTTTTCAAAAAAGCCATATCAATAGATTTGCAGTAAAAATCAGCCCTAATTTATCAGGTTTTTAATGGTAAATTTAAATCAGGCATTAAATCAGATAACGATTTTTGTTCTTTTTTCCTTTTATATATATTTACTTGTTTAAAAGGGGACACTCCTGTCGAGCTTTCAGTAAATTTTTTTGCCATAGTACCTTTGGTGTCGTTACTGGATTTCTGCCCTTTTTGAGCATTTTCATCGTTAAAAAAGTATGGTCTAACCTTTTTTTTAAGCACAACATACAAACCGCAGTACATGCCCGTAATTTTGTTCTTTCTGGTAAAGGCTAAAATTGCACCTTCTCGCTTTAATTCTCTGATGTATCTCTGAACTGTCCTGTAAGAAACTCCAATAGCTTCAGAAAGCCCTGAAATATTTGTCAGTATTTCATTATCACTGCCACAGAATGTAAGAATCTTTCTTAAACAAGTTCTAGCTCCCATAGTAAGACGTTGGTTGTCATCAAAATATGATGACATTTCAGGACAGTATTGTTTTGTTTCGTTTGGTTTGTCTCTTAGCTTTCTAGGGATAAAAGGTTTAGAAGAACCGTTTTTAAATAACAGTCGCCTTTCTTTGGCTCTTTCTTCTTTTTCTTTTCTTTGGACTATCTCTTCAAGCGTTTCAATATGTCTACCTAATACAAGGTCTTTGGCTTCAGTAAGCGTGAGTCCTTTTTCAATCATTACTTGACGGATTTTTTCATGAAAAGTGTTTGTTCTTTTCATGGCTTGTCTGTCTGCTTGTGTAATTGGTTTAAAAGACGTTCTTTTTCCACCGAATCGTTTCTGCATTTTTCCTCGCAAGAGGAAGAGAAAATCACGCAAAGCAAAAAGTACCGAAAAAATGATTTTATCGGTTGACAGTAGTGTCATTCAGAAATATTATGAGGACAGTTTTTGGTTGTGCCTCACAACATATCTTATTTGAAGCCGTTAATTCTCTACCAAAGAATTAACGGTTTTGCTTTTTAAATGTCAATCTCTTCTCCATTCTGCGACATTCCCCTTGTATTCAACCCTTATTAGTGATATTACTAATAAACATCGACTCGGGCGCTCTCAATGGTCTTAATGAACCTGTAGGGAAGCTATAACGTAGTTATAGACCC
>DAOWDM010000223.1 GCA_030639035.1 Alphaproteobacteria bacterium | reverse complement strand
CCGAAAATTTCGCTTTCCATAAGGTCTTTTGGAATAGCTCCACAGTTTAAAACAACAAAAGGCTTATTAGAACGAGGGCTGCTTTTATGAATTGCCCTAGCACATAGTTCCTTGCCTGTGCCACTTTCTCCTGTAATAAAAACAGTGGCTTTACTAGGAGCTGCAGTATCAATAATGCGATATATGCCTTGCATCAATAAAGATGAACCGACAAAATCATAATACTTTTCACGTCCGACAATGTTTTCTCTAATTGTTTCAACAATGTCTGTAAGCCGTTGATTTTCCAGAGCATTTTTTATAATTACACCAACACGATGCAAGCTTGATGTTTTAACGGTAAAATCATATGCACCATTACGCATGGCATCTACAGCAAGATTTACCGAACTACTGCCAGTATTGACAATAACATAAGAAGGAAGCTCATGCTTTTTAATATATTCCAGAACTTCCATGCCGTTCATATCTGGCAGACCAACGTCCAAAAGCACGATTTGAGGTGGAGTTTCTTCTAATTTAGCAATGGCTTCTTTGCCTGTACTAACATGCTCGATATAATAGCCTTCTTTCTTTAGAAATTCAGAATATATCTCAATTAAATCAGGTTCATCTTCAACTATAAGAATATAAGGGCGTTTAATTGTGTTAACCATCATGTTTTAATTTTTCTGTTTCTTCTTCAAAGCTTTCAAGAGCATAGCCTGCAGCCCGAACTGTGCGGATAACATCTTTGTCTTCATCAGAATTAAGGGCTTTTCTCAAGCGTCTTATATGTACGTCGACTGTTCTAAGCTCAACATGAATATCTTCTCCCCATACAGCGTTAAGCAAATCTTCCCGTGAATATACACAACTAGGATTTTTCATTAAATGTTGCAACAGTCTGAATTCCGTTGGTCCAAGATGCACATAACGACCTTTGC
This sequence comes from Alphaproteobacteria bacterium, assembly GCA_030639035.1. GTDB lineage: Bacteria > Pseudomonadota > Alphaproteobacteria > DAOWDM01 > DAOWDM01 > DAOWDM01. Next base: position 1,380 of record DAOWDM010000223.1, on the reverse strand, counting down.
GAGTAACACGGTGAGCGTTAAGATCCATTACAATGTCTTCAAAAACAAGCTCGCCTTTTGATTCAACAGGTTTAGTGCGGCGTAGCAAAGCATGAATTCTAGCAAGCAGTTCAGGGACAGAAAATGGCTTGGTCATGTAATCATCAGCACCCATTTCAAGACCACGGATTTTGTCGCCTTCTTCTCCTCGTGCTGTTAGCATAATGATAGGTATTTCAGCTGTTTCTTGATTTTTACGAAGTTGTTGACATAATTCAACACCTGACATTTCAGGAAGCATCCAGTCAAGAAGTAGCATATCAGGTTTTTTTTCATTAATTATATCAAGAGCTGTTTTACCGTCTCTTGCATCAAAAACCATAAAGCCTTCTTTTTCAAGGTTGTAGCGGAGCATGGTTACAAGTGCAGATTCATCTTCAACTATCATAATTTTAAGATTCATGTTTTTTGCTCCTTTGTACGAAACTAACGTAATACGTGAATGTTATCAGAATAATTATTGTTTTTAAAGACCGCACTTCCAGCAACCAAAACATTTGCTCCAGCTTCAATGCATAGCTTAGCAGTTTTCTCGTTAATACCGCCGTCTACTTCAATTTCTATCGGGCGGTTTTCTATCATTTTTTTAATGCGTTTGATTTTATCAAGCTGAGACTCTATAAAACTTTGTCCGCCGAATCCTGGATTTACACTCATGACGACTATCATGTCCAGTTTATCTAAAATGTACTCGATACAGCTCTCCGAGGTTGCAGGATTAAGTGCAACGCCTGCTTTTTTACCAAAAGAACGTATCTGCTGTAACATTCTATCAAGATGAGCAAGCTCGGCATGTACTGTAATTATATCGCTGCCAGCTTTTGCAAAAGCCTCGATATAAGGTGCAGCAGGTTCTATCATTAAATGAACGTCAAAGACTTTTTTAGTATGAGGTCGCAAAGCTTTAACTACATCAGAACCGATAGTAATATTAGGAACAAAATGACCGTCCATCACATCAATATGAACATAATCACAGCCAGCATTGTCTATAGCCCTGACTTCCTCACCTAAACAGGCAAAGTCAGCAGAAAGAATACTAGGTGCAATTTTAACGGTCATTTTATTTCCTTTTCTTAAATCTCGCCAGATGCGTAGCGTTTTGCCATATCAGCCAATGAAATTGGTTTGATTTTACGACCGTGTCCAGCAGCTCCAAACTGTTCATAACGAATTTCACAAACTTTCTGCATAGCATCAATAGAAGGAGCAAGATATTTCCTAGGGTCAAATTCAGCTTTGTTTTCTGAAAGGATTCTTCTTATTTGACCTGTGATTGCAAGACGGCAGTCTGTATCTACGTTTACTTTACGAACGCCGTTTTTAATTCCCTTAACGATT
>DAOWDM010000117.1 GCA_030639035.1 Alphaproteobacteria bacterium | reverse complement strand
TGAAAATTTCATATGCTTTTTTTAATTCAGCTTCATTTGGTTTTGTAATATTAGCAGAATCTAAACCAATTAGCTCATTTTTAAGAGCATACACTTGTTTTCGTACAGCTTTTTCTGTCCCAAGAATTCCAACCGCTGATAAACGTCTCAACAATTGTTTTATTTTTATGATTCTATCATTTTGACTTTTTTGACTTAGTTCAAGTAGATACTGCTCCGTTGCAGATGATAAAGAACTCAGCAAGAGCTTTCTTTCGGTTCTATTTTTGAACTTAATATCAAGCGACTGAATAATGTATTCAATCTGCTGTATTGTTCCTGTCTTGTTGTTGTCTAAACGCATGGCTGCTTCCCATAATAGATTAAGAACGCTATCTATTCCATGCTTGGAACCGTTAGTTAAAAGGCGTGATTTAGCTGTTGTTAACGCAAGATATACTCCAATATCACTTTTAGATTTTTTATGCTCATTTATAAGATTCAAAAGTTCAGCTTCTGTTTTTGAAGTAAGAGTATGGCTGATTTCAATATCTTTGCGTAGCTTATCAAGTTTGTATGACGTTTCATTTCTAAAATTGTGTGTTGGAATATGTACGTTATGTTTTCTACTTACTCCAACTTGTTTTTTTGCATCATAAGCTTTCAGCTGAATAGTAATGTCCATGTCTAACAATTTGTGAGTTTTTAGATTGTGAAAACTGCTTGTAGTATTTAATGGCAGAGCTAGCTTTACAGGCGGTTTTTCTGGATACGTTAAAGAGCGTATTTCAGCAAAAGCAGAAACTACACCATAGTCATCACTTATTGCAGAACTGATATTTAACTGCCATTTGTTATCTATTTCAGGAGGTGTTTTAAAATCGATAGAAGGCTTTTTGTCTTCTATGAATTTAATTGGATATTCTACCGCATGTGCATCATTAATCATTACAGAAATAATTGCAGGAGGTTTTTTGCCGACTTTATCTATTGTAGTTTCAATTCGATAGCTGCTGTCCCCAAGAATGTTAAAAAGCCGTTCTTGTTCGTTAATTAAAAGAGAAGGTCTGCCTTTGCTGTGAACAAGACATAAAACAGTGCTGCCTGCCTCTATTGGGATTTGTGTGTCAGGAGGATAGTTGTCAGTTAGAAATGATTTTTTTCCAGTATAAGCAGGAGGAATAATCCACATTCGCACAGAAAATCCATGATTGGTTAAAAAATTTGGATTCAGGAGTCTTATAAGGATTAAAGCCGATACGATAAATACCAGCAACACTGGAATCTGCCAGAATTTCTTGATTATTTGTGATATTGTCATTATAGCAGTCTCTATTAGCTATCCTTTAGGGTAAAATTCAGGATAAGAACTTCCTTTTGGTTGTTGAGGTGCGTTTTTTCTTCCGCATGCTGTTAAATTTAATGTCAATCCGACAATAAATAAGCATAATACAACTGCATTAAGAAAACGTTTTTGTGTCAATTTTATATGTTTTGTTTTGTTTGTCATGCCCATGAAACCATTTAATATAAGAAAATCAGAGAAAATCAGAAAAAAAGCATTGTATTCAGCATTTTTTTTGATTGTTTTTGTTATTTTAGGGACTACAGCAGTATCTGCAAGTCCTTCTGATAATAATTTGATAAAAAAAATCATCAGACCGCAACATAAAGAGTTGAATATTTATTTAGAGCCTCATTCTGTTCCTAAAATAAAGTTCAAACATAGCAGAGGAAACGATGTAAGTATTGATGATTTTAAAGGTAAAGTTCTAATCTTGAATTTTTGGTCAACATCATGCGGACTTTGTGTTGCAGAGCTTCCTGATTTAGACAAGCTTCAAAAAAGTTTTGGACATGCAAAGTTTGAAGTAATATCTCTGTCTACAGGTGCAGACAGCTTACCTAATCTGCGTCAGTATTTTTTGAAAAAACGTTTGAAAAATATAGATGTATATCTTGATAAGAACAAAGCTTTATCAAAATCTGTAGGTGTTTTTGGGCTTCCTACCGCATTGTTGATTAACTCAAAAGGTCAAGAAATAGGCAGAGTAAAAGGCTTTGTCGACTGGAACAGTTTTAAAATGAAAAGCATAATTAGTGAGCTTATAAAAGAAGCTAGAATAGAAAGCGAAGAAAAAGATAAAAACAATAAAGCAAACAGCAAAATGCCATTCAATCGGTGGGCTTTGCCTATGTTGAATGTTTTACCTGCAGGTGGAGAGTTGCATTCCGAGCCATCAGTATCTATTTTGATGAATCAGTCTTTAAAACAATCAAATATTGTGTCGCAAACACTTGTAAAAAACAAAAAAGCACTGTACTAAATCTTTTTATGAAAGTTATTTATGTTTTTTAATTATACGGGAATTTAACAAGACATGGATTTAGATTATACAGCTAACAGATATCTTCCAGTTTCATGGGAACAGATGCACAGAGATACAAGACAGTTGTCAGCTAGCCTGATGGAGTTGGAAAACATCAAAGGAATAGTATGCGTCAGCCGAGGTGGTCTTGTCCCTGGAGCTGTGATTGCAAGGGAGCTTGATATCAGGTTTGTCGATACAGTATGTATTGTAAGTTATGATGATAGAGCTCAAGGAGAAGCTAAAGTTCTCAAATGTCCAGAAGGCGATGGAGAAGGTATAATAGTTGTTGATGATCTTGTTGATTCAGGTCGAACATTGCAAATGGTAAAAAAATTACTTCCAAAAGCCCATATAGCTACTGTTTACGCTAAGCCTATGGCTCAGGAAATAGTTGATACTTTTGTTGTTCCTGTTGAACAAGATGTATGGCTGCTATTCCCATGGGATATGGAAATGCTTCCAAATACACCGCTAGTCGAAGCTAGGCGAAAAACACAGTCTTAACGTTTCCATCCGTTGTCATTGCTGTAAGTGTCAATTAATTCGATGACAGTTTTTATTTCTCTTTTTGTTTTCTGGAATCCCACCCTCTCCTCAATCCTCTCCCCTCAAGGGAGAGGAGGAAGAAGAGCTTCTTCCTTAATTCCCTCTCCCTTGAGGGGAGAGGGTTAGGGTGAGGGGTTTTCTTAATTTAAACCCTTTTTATTCTTAATTTCTGTCATCGAATTAGATAACATTTACAGCAATGACGGGGAAACGCACAATAACAGTGCCGAAATGCTCTAATGTGTCAAATAGCAACAGTTTTATTTAACACAGTTATAAGTAAAGACTGGATTTCCGAACAGTTGGTTCGAGTATGACAAGGGTTTGTTTGTAAAACTATATAAAACAACAACACTTTAATGGAACATAGCCTTTTATAAAGTATCTATTGTATAGCACAGCCTTCCATTAAATAGCATGGTTAAGCTGTTTGTTGAGTTTTCTTGAAACGATAATAGGTTCGTTCTTGAACATTCTTGCCATTTGAGCTTCCATATGAGTCGCTAGGTTAAAGGAAGCGTCTCGGACAATGACTCGTACTGGATCTGACTTGGTTGAATCTGGATTGGTAAATACAAACCTTATTTCAGGGTATTTAGCTTTTGTACCCTGAAGTTTTTGATGTACACAGCCAAGCAGTCCTCTGGATAGCAAATCTGCTGCAAGCTCAAAACTTAACTCACCTGTTGAACTAGCGTATTTAAGAATAGAACCAAGTGCATCTTCAACGCTGTTAGCATGAATAGTGGAAAGCACAAGGTGTCCACTGGTCGCGGCACGAAGAACTTGGCTTGCTGTGTCGCCTGTTCTTATTTCTCCAACAAAAATATATCTAGGTCTGCTTCGTAAGGCTGACCTTAGACCATCTCCCCATTGTCCGTTTGGCGGTTCTGTTTGTTTGCAAAGACCAAGCCCTCCGCGTCTTGACTGATACAGCCCGTCCAAGGGCATTTCTGGAGGGTCTTCAATTGTATAAGCAAAGCCGCCTTCTCGTTCAAGATAACGTTTTAAAAGGCAGGATACAGAAGTAGTCTTGCCCATGCCAGTAGGTCCTGACCATAGTATTAAACCGCTGGAATTATTCAGTGTTAGCAGGTGTTTTAATAGTCCAGCAGGAAATCCAAGCTGTTGAATATCAGGGGTTTTTTTTGGCATACGTCTTGCACAAAACTGCACGCCACCAAGAGCAACAACACGCTCTACTCTGAAAACCATTCCATTATAGCAAACAGAATAACTAGCTCTGTTTGGGTGTGCTTTTTCAAAACATTGACGCAAATCATTAACATCTTCAATGTTTTCCAGAAGACAAAGACCGAATCTTGTGTTTCCGTCATGTATATATGCGGGACCTTCAGGTGTAAGGTAAATGTCTGAAAAGTCTATGTCAGCTATTCTTGGCATTGTTTTTTTTACTTAAGGTTTATATTTGCATTTAATACAGTGTTCTTCTGATTCTTTTATCAGCTTATTGTTCAGTTTTGCTTTATGGCTGTATGGGCAGATAGAGCATGGTGAAAACTTAGTTTTCAGTGCATCATCAGGATTGAGTAGCAATTCTTTCATTGATGAAACAATATTCAACGGAGCACTTGTTCCAAGTCTGAATTTTTCATTGTCATGTAGGCTTTCATCTTTTGCCGCAGCATAGAATAAACGCATTGCGGACATAGCGTCAGAAACACCGCCAGCACCTTTAACGCCTTTTTCATTGCCAACAATTTCTCGCATAATACGCAAGTGTTCAGGCAATGCTCCATAAGCGTCCATACCTGTAGAGTTTTTGATGAAATGAGCTGAAGATTCTGCAACAATTTCTGAAACTTTATAGAGTTCTTTTTCATTGAGTTCAGAGGAGCGGACAATAACCTTTACATGCTCTCCATCTGCAGCTTCAACAATAGCTTCAATTTCTTCCATGGTATAAGAGGACTCAATATCATTTTTGAATCTACCAACATTTATAACCATGTCTAGTTCGATTTTCCCTTTGCCTTCACCACGGATACTGCGACTTTTTTCGACAGTGTGCTTTGTAAGGGCATGTTTCATCTCGATGTCAAGTTTTCCCAAAGGAAAGTCTATGACGTAACATTCTTTTATGTTCTTTCCCTTTAATAGTTTTGGAAGAATATCTACTTCCACAGGATTAACGCAAATTGAAGGACAACCAAGAGAAACCGCAGTTTCAACCATTTCATTTATTTTAGGTGAAAGCGTATCAGCTTTTAAATCTGTTACATCAAGAAAAGAAGCAAGCTTTTCTGGTGTAAACTTTGAAATAAGCTCCAACATTTCATCGTGCGGGAACTCAACAAGAGGAGGTCTTTTTATGATTTTTCTGGCAGTCATTGTGGCTCTCAATAGTTAAATAAAGAATTCTAACCTTTATCAAAGAATGTCGTTTTTGTCAATGGAAACGCTTTAATTTTATAATTTCTCGTTCACGTCTCAGTTCTTCATTTTTTTTTCGTTCTTTTTCCAGCCTTGCAGCTGATTGACTTTTTTTGAATTCGACTTTCTGCTCTGTTATGCAATTTAAATAATCAGATGCTCCATATTTAAAGCCATGTCTTTTGCAGATTTCATGAAAATTTGCGTTGATTTTGCCTTTTAAATCAGAATTTTCTATGCCAGCACAACTGGAAAGCGTTATGATAAAAGCAAGTAATATTAAGAATCTAAACATATCATCACCATAAATAAAACAGATTAAAATTACTCCTTGATTTCTGTAAATAAAAGAAAAATATGAAAACTTCTTGAATATTTACATCTAAAGATATACAATCTGGATAAAATAGACGAAAACGATAATAAAAGGACAAACAAAAGTGGAAAAGGAAAAAACAATGGTTGAGAAAAAAGAGCAGGAAACACCAAAAGCAACTCTTTTAAAGGATTATAAAAAGCCAGACTATCTTATTGATACTGTTGATCTGACTTTTGATTTAGATGAAGAAACAACTCGTGTTCATTCATCTATGAATATTAAAAGCAATCATGACAACGATGGTACTGTAAAGCCTTTGTTCCTTGATGGAGAGGATTTAGAGCTTGCATCAATTAAAATTGATGGAAGAGCTTTGAAAGCTGAAGAATATAAAGTCGAAGACAGTGGTCTTACGATTCTTAATCCTCCTGAAAATTTCAATCTTGAAATCGAAACGGATATTCACCCTAAAGACAATACTGAGCTGTCAGGTCTTTATATGTCAGGCGGTGCGTTTGTAACTCACAACGAGCCTCAGGGATTTCGTCGTATTACTTATTTCCAAGACCGTCCTGATGTGATGGCTAAATACAGCACTGCTATAATTGCAGAAAAAGATAAATTTCCAGCTCTTCTTTCAAACGGAAACCCTGTAGAAGAAAAAGATATGGAAGACGGTCGTCATTATTCAAAATGGGAAGACCCATTCCCTAAGCCTTCTTATCTTTTTGCAATGGTTGCAGGTGATTTAGGTCATATTAAAGACAAGTTCAAAACTGCTTCAGGAAGAGACGTAGACCTTAAAATTTACTGTGAACATGGTAAAGAAGACAAATGCCACTATGCAATGGATTCTCTTAAACGCTCAATGAAATGGGACGAAGAAAAATTCGGTCGTGAATATGATTTAGATTTGTTCAATGTTGTAGCTGTTCCTGATTTTAATGCTGGAGCTATGGAGAACAAAGGGCTTAACATTTTTAATGACAAAGCTGTTCTAGCAGATAAAAATTCTGCGAATGATGCAGACCATGCTTATGTAGAGCGTGTTGTTGCTCATGAATATTTCCATAACTGGACAGGCGACAGAGTAACTTGTGCAAACTGGTTTAATCTTAGCTTGAAAGAAGGTCTTACAGTTTATCGTGATCAGGAATTTTCTTCTGATATGCGTTCACGCCCAGTAAGACGTATTGATGATGTTACAACTTTAAGAGCTGCACAGTTCCCTGAAGATGCAGGACCTTTGGCTCATTCAGTTCTTCCAGAATCATATATTTCTATTAGGAATTTCTACACTTCAACTGTTTATAAAAAAGGCGGTGAAGTTATCCGTATGCAGGAAAAACTGCTTGGCAAAGATACTTTTAGAAAAGGTATGGATTTATACTTCGATACCCATGACGGCAAAGCAGTAACTATTGATGATTTTGTTAAATCAATGGAAGATGTAAGCGGAAAAGACCTTAAACAGTTTAAACGCTGGTATTCACAGGCAGGAACTCCTGAAGTTACAGCTAAAGGCAAATATGACCCAAAAACAAAAACATACGAGCTGAAACTATCACAAAAATGTGCTAAAACTCCAGGACAACCTAACAAAGAACCTTTTGTTGTTCCTCTTGAAATGGGATTGCTCGATTCAAAAGGCAATGACATGTCTCTTCAGCTTGAAGGCGAAAGCAAGGGCAAAGGTTCAAAAATGCTGGAGCTTAATCAGGCTGAGCAGACATTTAAGTTTAC
>DAOWDM010000128.1 GCA_030639035.1 Alphaproteobacteria bacterium | reverse complement strand
GTCTTCTGGGTGCTCGCCCAAAACTTTTGCTTCAGCTTTTTTCTTTGCCTGACCTAACAATTCAACGGCTCTGTTAATATCAACATTAAGAACATTGTCATCATCAGTTAAAGATTTATATTTTGTTTCATGCTTAACATATGGTCCATATCTGCCGATTCCTGCTGTTACCATTTTCCCAGTTTCAGGGTGTTCTGCTATATCTCTTGGTAAAGCGAGCAGCTGCAAAGCAGTTTCAAAAGTAATATCTGACGGAGAAAGATTTTTAGGCAGAGATGCACGTTTAGGCTTTGCTACTTTTTTCTTCTTAGTAGTTTTTTTAGCACCAGATTCTTTTGGAGTCGTTTCTGTCGGAGTCGTTTCCCCAAGCTGAATATAATAACCGTATGGTCCTTTTCGCAAAGATACTTCAAGATTCGTTTCCGTATCTTTTCCAAGAGCTTTTGGTTCTTCCGATTCGTTTCCATTTTCGCCATCTAAAGCAAGAGGGCGTGTGTATTTACATTCTGGGTGATTGGAACAGCCGATAAAAGCTCCGAATTTTCCAAGTTTTATATTTAACTGCCCTTTTTTACATGCAGGACATAATCTTGGGTCGCTTCCGTCTTCTTTTTCTTTGAAAACGAAAGAACCGAATTTATCATTTATTTCATCAATGACTTCAGTTCTAGTTAAAGGCGTAACTTTTTCAACTGTTTTTGAAAAATCAACCCAGAAATCAGAAAGAAGTTTTTTCCATTCAAGATTCCCTTCTGAAATATTATCCAGCTTGTCTTCCATATCAGCAGTGAAATTATACTGCACATAATCGCCGAAATAACTTTCAAGAAAGACTATAAGGATTCGCCCGATACTTTCAGGAACAAAATGACGTTTTTCGATTCGTGCATAAGAACGATTTTGTAGTTTCGTTAGAATAGCGGCGTATGTTGAAGGTCTGCCGATTCCAAGCTCTTCCAGTTTTTTCACAAGACTCGATTCGGTAAATCGAAAAGGAGGCTGTGTGAAATGCTGTTCAGGCTTAACCTCTTTTGTGGTTACTTTTTCACCTTCTTTTACAGGAGGCAGAAGAGATTCTTTATCCTCATCTTTATCCGATTCGTCTTTGCTTTCGTGATAAAGCGTTAAAAATCCGTCAAAAGTCATAATTGAGCCAGAGGCTCTTAATATTATTGCCGCATTTTCTTTGATTCTTTCAGCAGATGCGGAGTCGATTGTTACTTTATCAAACTCAGCACTTTCCATTTGGCTTGATACTGCACGCTTCCAAACAAGTTCGTAGAGTCGCAAAGAATCTTTATCAAGATATTTAGCCATATGTTTCGGGTGGCGTGAAATATCTGTTGGTCTTACAGCCTCATGCCCTTCTTGAACGAATTTTGCTTTTGTTTTGTAATAACGAGGGCTTTCTGGAAGATACTTATCTCCATAATCTTTTTCGATTGTATTGCGAATCGAGACAACAGCTTCATTTGCCATTTTGACACTATCTGTTCTCATATATGTAATAAGACCAGTTGTTTCTCCGCCAATATCAACACCTTCATACAGGCTTTGAGCAAGTCTCATAGTTCGATTCGCTGAGAAATGAAGCTTGCGAGCAGCTTCCTGCTGCATGGTAGACGTTGTAAAAGGAGGGGCAGGGTGTCTTTTAACCTTGCGTCTTTCTATCTTTTCAATGGAAAAAGCAGAGTTCTCAATTTTTGTTTTAGCTATAAGAGCATCTTGTTCATTTGTAAGAGTGAATTTTGCCAGCTTTTTCCCATCAAGCTGATACAGCCTTGATTTAAATATTTTTGCCGATTCGGAAGCAAGATTTGCATCAATAGTCCAATATTCAGAAGAATCGAAAAGTTCAATTTCGTTTTCACGTTCACAAATAAGCCTTAGTGCAACTGATTGGACTCGACCTGCTGATTTGCAACCAGGTAATTTACGCCATAACACTGGTGAAATATTAAAACCAACAAGATAATCAAGAGCCCGCCTAGCTAAATAAGCATCAATCATTTGCTGGTTAAGGATTCGCGGATTGTTTACAGCTTCTAATACGGCTGTTTTTGTAATTTCATTAAAAACAACACGGTGAACATTGACGTTTTTCAGTTTTTTCTTTTCCTGAAGAACATTAAGCACATGCCATGAAATAGCTTCTCCCTCACGATCGGGGTCGGTTGCGAGATAAAGGTTCTCTGCACCTTTTACAAGATTCGCAATATCACGAATCCGCTTTTCAGAATGACTGTCAGTTTCCCATGTCATTGTAAAATCTTCATCGGGAAGAACCGAGCCGTCTTTATTAGGCAAGTCTCGAACATGCCCATAACTGGCAATAACTTCATAGTTGTTGCCAAGATATTTTTTTATAGTTTTTGCTTTTGCAGGAGATTCTACGATGACAATATTCATTGTTTTCTACTTATTCCATTCGTTTAATTTGTAGCATGTATATATATGTATGATTTAAAAGTCCATATCCTGTAATAACAAAGACACCTTGTTTCCAGCGTGCCGTTCGAGTCGTCCTGCAAGTTCAAGCTCTAGCAGTACAATAGAAACAATAGCAGCAGGCAAATGGCATTCACGTATAATCTCATTTATTTGAACTGCTGTAGCTCCAAGGCAGTTAATGATGTTTTCTCTTGCCTCATCTACTTGATTTTCATCAATATTTTTAGACTGTGCATGAGCAAAACCGTTGTCATAATCTTCAGATAAAGGCTGAATAAACATCGAGTCTAAAACATTAAGAATATCATCAGTAGAATCTACAAGAGCTGCTCCCTGTTTAATAAGAGAATTTGCTCCATCATTTCTGCCGTCAGAAGGCGAGCCTGGGACAGCAAAGACTTCTCGCCCCTGCTCTCCTGCCATGCGTGCCGTTATTAAAGACCCTGAGCGTGCTGTAGCTTCAATAACAACAATACCCTTTGAAAGACCAGAAATGATTCGATTTCGTCTTGGGAAATGACTGGCTTGTGGTTTTGTGCCAATAGGCATTTCAGAAACAACTGCACCGCATTCGCAAATCGAGTCGTATATTCCAGAATTTTCTTTTGGATATATTACGTCGACTCCGCCTGCAAGAACGGCAACCGTACCGCCAGTGCCTAGTTCAGATGAATTTTTTCCAGCATAAAGAGCCCCCTCATGAACGGCAGCATCTATTCCTCTTGCCATGCCAGAAACGACGACAAGTCCCGCTTCAGACAGCTCTCTGCCAATTTTTCTAGCGAAGTTTTTACCATTTATAGAGGCGTTTCTTCCTCCAACAATAGCCACCGTCTTGCGGTTAAGAATATCTTTGTTTCCTTTTACAAAAATCAAAGGAGGAGCATCAGGAATAGCTCTTAAAAGATCAGGATATGAAGGCTCTGTTGCCGCAATTAGTTCGATACCAGAAGAATTGATAGTTTTTAATTCTCTTTCTGCATTGCTTCTTGAGCAAATTTTGATTTTTGATTTTTTACCTCCTCGACTTGCGAATTCAGGTAAAGCTGACAAAGCTTTTTTAGCCGTTTCAAAGCGTTCTAAAAGACGATGAAATGTTATAGGTCCAACATTTTCACTGCGGATTAATTGTATCCAATCTAGTTTTTCGCTTTCTGATAAGGTGTGTTTTTTCATGATTTAAATCTAATCGCTTTTCTTTTTTTTGCCAATTTTAGTTTCTTCACCTTTAACGAGTCGCTTGATGTTAGCCCTATGGCGAACAATGGATAAAAGAGCAAGCAACCCATACGCTATAGAATGTGCAGGCTCAGCAAAATAATATGCATATAAAGGAGATAGGGATAAAGCAGTCAAAGCCGCTAACGATGAATAACGGAAAATAGTAGCAACTATTAACCATGTAGCACACACAAGCAGACCGACAGGATAAGCCGTGGCAAGCATAAGCCCTATTGTTGCGGCAACGCCTTTCCCGCCTTTAAATTTTAGCCAGACAGGAAAATTATGCCCAAGGACTCCAGATGTTCCTGCGATAAGAGAAGAAATTACAGCAATATCTGGTGAAACAAAATACATTGCTATTAATGCAGCAACGGCACTTTTCCCAGAATCGAGAATCAATGTGGTAGCGGCTAAACCTTTCCTCCCTGTTCTCAGTACGTTTGTTGCACCAATATTACCAGAACCTATTTTACGAATGTCCCCGAGTCCCGCCAGCTTAGTTATAACTAAACCAAAAGGAATCGAACCTAGAATATAGCCTCCGATAGCAGAAAAAATTATAGATGCAGCAATCATAAGACCCTGTTTTTGTTGTTGATATTAGTTATTGCTGGCAACTATATGAGACCGATTCGCAATCATCGAAGAGGAAGCCATAGCAGTATATGTCCTTGTTATTTTCATGCGTGCTGAAGAAAAACCTTTCATTTCTTTGCGGTTAAGTTTTCTTCCACACGGAATTTTGACTCTCAACGGATTCACGTGCCTGCCGTTTTTCAAAATCTCATAGTGTAGATGCGGGCCTGTTGACCTGCCAGTGCTTCCAACATAGCCAATTACCTGCCCTTTTTTTACTCGTTTGTTTTTTCTGATTCCTTTTGCATAACGCCGAAGATGTGCATATGCCGTCTGATATGTCGAATTATGACGGATTTTGATGTACTTACCATATGCCCCTTTTCTTCCTGCATGCTCAACGACTCCGTCTCCGCCTGCATATATTGGAGTTCCTCTTGGAGCAGCATAATCTATGCCCCAGTGCATTCTTTTATATCGAAGAATCGGGTGGCGACGCATGCCGTATCCAGATGTAATTCTAGCACCTGATATAGGGCGTCTAGACAAGGCTTTCCTTACACTTTGTCCGTTTGAATCATAGTAATCACTGTTTCCTTTTTTGTCTGCATATCTGTAAAGGGCAATTTTTTCATTTCTTAAAACAAGTGAAGCAAAAAGAATTTTTCCTATCTTTACGTTATTGCCGTTTGTATCAACGAACTGCTCGTACATAATTTGGAAGCTGTCTCCTGAGCGAATGTCCTTTTGGAAATCAACAATATTAGAAAACAGTTTTGCAAAATTATAGGTAACTGATTTCGGAACGCCCTTTTCAATAGCCGTAGAAAGCAGGCTGGAACGTATTTTTCCTTCGAATCGCATTAGCTGGGATTTTAAAGTGTCATGTTCTTCAAAAGAACTGAAACCGTTGGATTCGTTTTTTTTAGCTGTAATTCTATGCCCGATTTTTGGCTCAATAGTAATTGAAATAAATTCTTTCTCACCGTTGTTCACAGCGTAGTTCAGAGTTATTTTCTGCTTAGGCTTTAAATGTTTTGGATTGAAAATTTTGCAGAGAGATGTTGTTGCTTTATATGCGATTCCTTTCTCGATTCCTGCTCGTTGTAAAAGCTTTCCTAATGTATCTCCTCTGCGAATCTTGACTGTTTTTTGTTCATATTGCTGATGAGACTCGATAGATGAACTTGCGGAGTCGGGCTTGTGTTCTCCAAGAGCAATTGAAGGCGTGGACATGTCTAGGCGTGAATCATAAAACGCACTGTCTTCAAGCAATCCTTTGTTCTGAAGAGCAAGGCTTTCAGAAGAGGGGGACACAAGCAAAGCTATAGCAATTCCTGCAATACTGCCTGAAAGCAACAACTTTGCTGAATTTTTTATTGCTAACATAAGCATGCTCCGAAACGTATCCCTAAAGAATTTAATCATATAATCATACGAAGTAGTCATCAACCCACTTGAATAAGAAAGTTATATTTCTTTGCATTTGGCGTTTAAGATGACGATTAGTTTACGCATAACGGCTGTTATTGCTACCATTTTCTTTTTTCCTTTTGCAATCAGTTTTTCATAAAAAGCCTTTAGTCTTTTGTTGTGTTTTATTGCTACTAAAGTGCAGATAAATAAGGCTTTTTTAATATCTTTTCGTCCTCCTTTGACGAATCTGTGTCCTGATAATGTGCCACTGTCTTTGGCATAAGGAGCTACTCCTGCAATCGCTGCTATTTGCCTGCGATTAACTTTTCCAAGCTCTGGAAGAAGAGCTATCAAGACAGCTGCGGTTTTATTTCCAACGCCTTTTTCTGATGTTATTACATCTCGTTTTGCCGATAAAAGCTGATTATTTTCAATCTCATCATCGACCTCTTTTTCAATTAGCAAAAGGTCTTTTTCAAGCCATTTTATATGCTTGGAAATACTCTTTTTAACGAATTTATTATTAGGAGCTTTGTAGCGATTCTTTTCTTTTTGCAAGGTATCTTTTAGATCAGCAAGTCGCATAACAAGAGCTTTTATTTTAGTCTCTTCCTCTTGATTTGGAGTATATAAACCAAGGTTTTCCTGCATTTTTTCTCCATATAAAGCAAGCATTTGGGCATCTATTTTATCTGTTTTGGCTAGTTGACCGAAACTCCTGATAAAGGCTTTGACTCGTCGTCCTTCTGCTCTGTGAACGGGGAAACTTGCATTGAAAAAAGCTTCAACAGCTATTGCTTCATAGCCACCAGTCAAGTCGATAATAACGAGAGTTTCATTGTTTATTTCAAGCGATTCTATCAGCTTTTTAATAGCTGTTTTGCCGTTTTCGATTTCCATGTGTTTCTTGTCTTTTGCAAAAAAGATGTCGAGCTTTGCTTTGGATACGTCGATGCCAATGAACGATTTGAAATTGTTGTTTGTTTGTGTCATAATAACCTCTGTACTTAAAATTGTTAACGTACGGTAGCTTGGTGAAAGCTAGTACTAGCAACCCATCAAGTGATAAAGGTATGCAGGCGAAGATTAAGATGACGACGGTCTTTTAAGACCTATTGCGAGACAATCGTTCGCCTGCTTGCCTATTGAAAAAATATTTTTCCAATAGGCAATAAACATCAAACCTCTTCAATGTTCTGTATATAATATAGCATGGTTTTAAGTAACAATTAGCGAATAGTTAACCTTAACTTTTATTTCTAACGAGTCATGAGAATACAAAATAAAATTTGTAGTAGGCAAGAGTCAAGGAGAGGTTGTTTTAGAAACTGATTCGTAGAGATTAAAAGCCTAAATTGTTAATACACATTATAATATATAATTATATATTACATTTAAAATTAGAATGAAGGAGCTTTATTTTAAGGTTAAATTTTTACCAGATACCGCAGGAAACCTATGGTTTTTAATAAATGTAAGTTTTTTTTGCTTTTTTGCTTTTTTGCCGTTGACAATTGTCTGAGCTGGGACTAAAACCTAGTCATCTTTCGGGGCGCACTTGATTGCACATTGAAAGGTTGATTGAGATTTTAATTTTTAGTTATTGACATTAGTTGAAACAGAGTTTAGAACCCAGTCATCTTCCACGGCATTGCTTGTTGTGATGCAGGAAGAGTTGATTGAGTTTTTATTTTTTTTGTTGTTGACATCAGTTAAAACAGAGTTTAGAACTTAGTCATCTTTTGCAACGCAGTTTGTAGCGACGCAGAAAGAGTTGTTTGACATAGTAAATAATTTGAAGGGATGCACGGACGGTAAAGTGCTTGTAATATAAGTACGGCCATTCCGTGTATTTTTAAGAAAACAAAACTCCGTTAATAGTTTTGAAATTTGTAATAAGTAGACGGGATCGCTCTGTTTCTGTGGTTTACCACAGAATTTAACTTGAGAGTTTGATCCTGGCTCAGAACGAACGCTGGCGGCAGGCTTAACACATGCAAGTCGAACGATAAGGTAGTGCTTGCACTACTGGACAGTGGCGCACGGGTGAGGAACGCGTGGGAATTTACCCAAGAGTGGGGGACAACAGTTGGAAACGACTGCTAATACCGCATAATCCCTAAGGGGGAAAGGCTTCGGCCGCTCTTGGATGAGCCCGCGTCCGATTAGGTAGTTGGTAAGGTAATGGCTTACCAAGCCTACGATCGGTAGCTGGTTTGAGAGGATGATCAGCCACACTGGGACTGAGACACGGCCCAGACACCTACGGGTGGCAGCAGTAGGGAATATTGGACAATGGGCGCAAGCCTGATCCAGCCATGCCGCGTGGATGAC
>DAOWDM010000131.1 GCA_030639035.1 Alphaproteobacteria bacterium | reverse complement strand
TAATGTTAACATTATTGTTTCAAAAATATGCCGACTTGGTAATGAAATTTATCTTACCGATTCTCCAGAAATTTTAAATACCAAGGAAATGCTAGGCATATCAAAAGAAAATATAAATGAAATAAAACTGTTCTTCAAAGAAAGAAAAGAAGAATATGGACATGATGTTGATGCAAGTATTAAAGAATTCCCTGTATATGAAAGAACAAACAAAAAAAGTCGTAAAATTCAATTTTGCACCAAATCTGTTTACTGTGATTATGCAAAGAAGAAGCTTTCAGTAAAACGGCAGGAAAAAGCAATAAAACAAAAACGCATTGGTAAAAAAACTTTTCAAAGGGCTATTTTAAGCCAAAGAGTCAAAAGCCGTTAAACACAGGCTTGTCTGTCTTTAATATATCAGGAGTGCAACTTTTGAGCATTAAAATAAAAGAAAGAAGAATTTCTGTCAAAGACATTGAGACTCGCAAAGGTGTCGAGCCTATAGTTTGCCTTACAGCTTATTCTGCACCTATGGCAGAGTTTATTGATGACAATGTAGACATTATTCTTGTCGGCGATTCTCTTGGAATGGTGCTTTACGGAATGCCCAGCACTCTTGGCGTAACTCTTGATATGATGATAGCTCACGGAGCAGCAGTTGTCAGAGGCTCAGATAAAGCCTGTATAATCGTTGATATGCCTTTCGGAACTTATCAAGAATCACCTCAAGCGGCTTATCGTTCTTGTGCAAGAGTTATGGCTGAAACAGGCTGTTCAGGAGTTAAGCTTGAGGGCGGCGTGGAAATGGCTGAAACCATATCTTTCCTGACTAAACGAGGAATCCCTGTAATGGGACACATCGGCTTAAAACCTCAATCGGTACATACCGCAGGAGGATTTAAAGTACAGGGTCGCAAACCAGATGAAATCGAATCAATCAAAAAAGATGCCGTAGCCGTTGCCGAAGCAGGAGCTTTTTCCATTGTTATTGAAAGCACTATAGAACAGCTTTCAAGCGAAATAACAAAAGAATCTCCAATTCCTACAATAGGAATAGGTGCATCTGTAGACTGCGATGGGCAGGTTTTAGTAACTGAAGATATTTTAGGACTGTTCTCTGATTTTACTCCACGATTTGCAAAACGTTATGCAGAGCTTGGGACTCAAATTTCAGATGCAGCTGAAAAATTTGCCTCCGATGTAAAATCTAGGCGTTTCCCAACTGATGAGCATTGTTTTAAGGCTAAAAAATAATGGAAATCGTCAGGACAGTAAAAGACCTTAGGGCAAAAACACGCCAGTGGCGTAATGAAAATCAAAGCATATCCTTTGTTCCAACTATGGGAGCTTTGCACAAAGGTCATATTTCATTGGTACATAATGCAAAAAGTATCGCTGATAAAGTTGTTGTCTCAATTTTTATTAATCCAACACAGTTCAATGAAAAAAATGATTTTTCCTGCTATCCAAAAGAAGAGAAAAAAGACATTGAAATGCTGGAAAAAGCTGGGGCTAACCTTGTTTTTATACCAACAGCAGATGAAATGTACCCCAAAGGCTTTTCTTCTTCTGTAACTGTATCAGGTGTAAGTGATTGCTTGTGCGGAGGTTCTCGGGCTGGACATTTTGAAGGAGTTGCAACCGTTGTAACAAAGTTGCTACTTCAAGTATTGCCTGATGTTGCGGTTTTTGGTGAAAAAGATTATCAACAGCTTCAAGTCATAAAAAGACTCGTCCAAGACCTTGATGTTCCAGTGAAAATTGTAGGAAGCCCTACGATGAGAGAAAAAGACGGGCTTGCAATGTCATCAAGAAATGCTCGTTTAAATGAAAAACAACGACACGCAGCAACAAATATTTATGCAGTATTAAACTCAATTGCCATAGATGCTTCAAACGGTTTAGATATTGAAAAAGCATGTGAGCATGGAAAGAAAGCCCTTATTGATTCAGGGTTTTCTTACGTGGATTATCTTGAAATCAGAGACGCTGAAACGCTTGAAATCAGAAAAAAAACAATAGATAAACAAGCAAGAATATTCTGTGCTGCCCAAATCGGTTCAGTTCGTTTGATTGATAATATTGCCGTGTCTTTTTGATTTTTTAAACACAAAAAGTTCTAAACTTTCAGATGTTTCTCAACTATATCTGTATCAACAGCTCCACGGCTTTTGATTTTAAGCCCTGTACTTTCTCCGTAGCATTCAAGTTTGCCGTTATCAAGCTTTACTTTTCCTGCTGAAACGACCTTTATATTTTTGCCGAATTTTTCTGCGACAATATCGTGAAACAAATATTTTGGGAAAAGAACTGGTGTTTCGCCTTCTTTTATCTGAATAATTATATATTTCATGTTTTTTTCCTTAAAAAAAGATACATTTAATTGTATTATACTCAACATAACAAGAAAAACGATAGTAGGCAGGTTCTTTATGAAAAAAAGTTTTTTAGTATTTTTGTTTGCAATAACAGCTTTTGCAATTTCTCCAGCTTTTGCGGATAAATATAATGATGAAACAGCTCCCGAGCTTGAAAAAAGTGAAGTTCCTTCTGTTTTGAAAGAATGGGTACCATGGGTTTTATCTGACTATGATGAAGACAAATTAAACAATCCCTGCCCATTTTCACATTCAAATTTTCATGCAAATGCTTGCGTATGGGCTACAGCTTTAACTTTGGAAGTAAATGAGAAAAATGGAGCGTTTACACAAAAATGGCAAACCTATGATAAAGCTTGGATAACTTTAGCAGGCAGCCGCAAGCATTGGCCTCAGGAAGTTACTATAAACGATAAGCCTGCTACCGTAATTTCAAAAAACGGCAAGCCTTCAATATATTTAAAAGACAAAGGAAACTGGCTTATAAAGGGAACTTTTGCATGGAACAGCACACCTGAAATGCTCCATATTCCTAAAGAAACAGGCTTGGTGTCTTTAAATGTTCTAGGTAAAAAAGTTGATATTCCTGATTTAGACAGGCAAGGGCGAGTGTGGATAAAACGCCAAAAACAGCGACAGGTAAGTGCTTCTGATACTCTTCATCTTGATGTTTCTCGCCATATTATTGACGACATTCCTATGACTGTAGAAACTCGGATTGTTCTTCATGTTTCAGGAAAACACAGGGAAGAAGTACTTGAAACTCCTTTGCTTGACGAGTTTATTCCAATGCAGTTGGACAGCCCACTGCCAGCACGCTTGGAAAAAGACGGAAGTTTAAGGATTCAGGTTCGTCCTGGAAAATGGGTTATAACTGTCAAAGCAAGACATTCCAGCCCTCTTTCTGCCTTAACATTCAGTAAAACTGGAAATGGTAAATGGGCAGACAATGAAATCTGGAC
>DAOWDM010000204.1 GCA_030639035.1 Alphaproteobacteria bacterium | reverse complement strand
TTCCTCCGACAAGGCTCAGAATTGTACTAAGAGAAGAAAGAACCTTGTATTTTCCAAGTTGTTTGAGGCAATAGCGTCGAGACCTTTCAATGTCGAACTCAAGTTTAAACCTTTCGCCTACTTTTTTGGTGGTGGAGGCGTTGCATCCTGTGTTTCTGGTGTTCTTAGCGGAGATATCGAGTTGATTGATGTTTCTGTTGTCCTGTCGCTCTGCGTTTCTCGCTTCCCGAAGGCTTTTGTTTCGTTTTGGCATGATGAATCCTTTTTATCTGACATAAGAATGTCTCCTCTGGTTAACGGTTATAGGGGGCAGACAGGTGGGGCGGTGCGAACGTCCCCCTGTCGTTTTGATAAATATACATCAAAAAAATGGTTTTTGTCTCCTCTTTTATTAGGAGGCTGCTAATGCGTAAACGTTGCAACAACACCTCTGACCTGTTTGAAACGAAAGCGGTTTATCCTGTTCGTCGTCCTGCTGTTGTTGAGACCATGAGCTTTGACGGCACATTGAAACGTGCAATTTCTCAGGCATTAAAAGAATGCCCTCTTACCAGAGAAGAAATTGCTGCAAAAATGTCGATTCTTCTGGACTGCCCGACTTTTTCAAAAGCTATGCTTGATGCTTATTCGTCAGAGAGTCGCACAAGCCACACTATCAGCGTTATACGAATGAAAGCCCTTGTAAAAGCTACAGGAGCAAAGTGGTTGTGGGACGTCATTGTAGAAGATGACGGATGTATTGTTATGGAAGGTGAAGAAGCTCGTCTTGCTGAACTAGGATTATTAGAACAGCAGATTCGGGAAATGCAAAAACGCAAAAAAGACCTCGGTAAAAAAGAATCCGTAAAAATTAAGCGGAGGCGGTTATGAAGCAATGGTTCACATCCGCTGAATTGGCAGAAATGAGATTGCCAGAACTGCCAGAAACAAAGCGAAACATTAACGCAAAGGCAACCCGTGAAAACTGGGACTTCCGTAAACGTCAGGCTCGTGGTGGAGGTCGGGAATATCCGCTTTCATCATTGCCAGAGTCGGCACGGGTTGAGATTTCGGTTAGAGAATTTAAAAAAGAAGCTGTACTTGAAGCTCCAGAAAAGCAAATTTCTTTTGTTGCTCCAACGGAAACTACAGGCATAAATATTGCTCGGCGTGATGCTCGTTTGGTTATTTTAAGTTATTGGAAAAAATTCCAAGCTGAAACGGGGCTTGCTGTTAAAACATCAGAATATCATTTTGCTGTTTTATATAATTCTCGTGAAATATCCAACATTCCTGAATGGGTTTATGAAGCAAAAAACAGCATATCTGCTGTGTCTTTGCATAGATGGCGACAGAAAAAGAAAGGCGGAATAAATGCTCTTGCTGATAATTATGGCAACAGAAAAGGTTCTGGAATAATCGACAGTAATGAGGAAATCAGACAGCTTATTCTTGGAATGCTGACAGATTTTCCGCATTGTTCAGCGGCTCATGTGATGGCTGCTTTAAGAGCTCGTTTCGACAGGTCAATACTTCCTTCATATAGGTCGGTTCAAAGATGGCTGACAAACTGGAAGAAAGAAAACGCACAACTGCATATGGCTATGTCAAACCCTGATAAATGGCGTGGACGTTATCAGGCGGCAGGCGGTTCATATTCAGAAGGTATCGTTAGATTAAATCAGCTTTGGGAATATGACAGTACGCCTTCAGATATTCTTTTATCCGACGGCAAGCGTCATAATATTGTCGGTGTGATTGATGTCTATTCAAGACGTTTAATTCTACACGTCAGCCGTACATCTACTTCTACAGCTGTGGCAAGTATTACAAGAAAAGCCTTGATAAACTGGGGCGTTCCTGAAATTGCCAAGACAGATAATGGTGCTGATTATGTCAGTAAGCATATGTGCCGTATTTTTGCTTCTTTGGATATTGAGCAGAAATTATGCCAACCATTTACGCCAGAAGGAAAGCCTCACGTTGAACGAGTCTTTAGAACGTTTTCTCATAGTTTACTGGAGCTTCTTCCTGGTTTTATTGGTCATAACGTTGCTGAACGCAAAGATATAGAAGCCAGACGGTCTTTTGCAAATAGGCTTATGAAGCAAGGAACAGATCCTATTGAGCTAAAAATAACGCCAGAGGAACTGCAAGAATTCTGCGACAACTGGTGCAATGATTTTTACTCTAGGAATGCTCATTCTGGCTTAGGTGGAAAAACTCCTTATCAAATGGTTTCTGAATGGACTGAGCCTTTAAAGAAGATTCCTGATGAACGTGCTTTAGATGTGCTTTTAAGTGAAGCCGCAGGAAATGACGGCTGGAGAACAATTACTAAAAAAGGCATTCGTGTCGAAACAGTCGCTTATGACCACGCAAACCTTGGCGGACTTGAGGGCGAAAATGTCAGAGTTCTGTTTGATGAGGCTGAATTCGGGGAAATTTATGTATTTGATGAAAATGGCAAGTTTATATGCAAAGCGATTTGTCCTGAGCGTATGGGAGTCTCCAGACAAGAAGTCGCAGCTGCAAGAAAAGCACGTCAAAAACAGTCTATTTCTGAAGCTAACCATTTTGTTCATGTTTTAGTTGAGCAGAAAAGCCTACCTTCATTGCCTTCAAGAGGAAATCAATGAAGCGCATTGTTCTAGGCATAGAATATGATGGCAGTGCTTTTTTTGGTTGGC
>DAOWDM010000245.1 GCA_030639035.1 Alphaproteobacteria bacterium | reverse complement strand
TTTAATAAAAACTGTCATCGAATTAGATAACATTTACAATTTCTCAAAGCCATAGCCTTTAATTTTGACTCGTTTCTACAGATGTCAAAAGAATAAAACATATGGTGCATATAAAAATTATCAATGTATGAATAAAAGTAGATGTAAATTTTGAAAAAAAGGCTTTTAATTTAAAGTTGTCATATTCATATGATTCTTTTGAAAAAATAGAAATAAAGAAAGCTATAACAGCAATTTGTAAATATGGTTCTGCTGTCTTTATAGCTATATATAAATCTGCATTTTTTGGATTTATATAAGCAAAATAGCCTCCAAAAATTACTCCAGCTATTGTAAATGGTTTAAATAAAAAACCACTTTTAATAAGAGCTAATAAGCCTTTAATCATATCAAATCTACAAACGCCATAATTCTACATCATCAGGTTTTTGAGTCATATCTAGACAGCCTTTTATATCAGCTACAAAACCTTTTTTGTTTTTTAGAAGAGACGTTACGAGACTCCAGCCTTTTTCAACATATTCTTTATGCTGAACGGCAAAAATTACAGCATCGGCAGGAGCAAGGTTTTCAGCTTTTACTATCTTAATTCCATATTCTTTTTCTGCTTCATCAGCATCAGCCATAGAATCTACTACTTGCACTGACATTCCGAAACTTTCAAGTTCTTTGACTATATCAATGACACGAGTGTTTCTTATATCGGGACAATCTTCCTTGAAAGTAAAGCCAATAATGGTAATAGAAGCCTTACTGCCAATGCCTTTTTTAAACAGATGCTTTATGGTTTCGTGAGCTACGAATTCTCCCATACCATCATTGATTCTGCGACCTGAAAGAATCACCTGCGGATTATGACCTGCAAGTTCTGCTTTATGAGTTAAATAATAAGGGTCAACACCGATGCAATGCCCTCCGACAAGTCCAGGTTTGAAATTAAGGAAATTCCATTTTGTGCTGGCTGCTTCAAGCACTGACAGCGTATCAATATCAAGACGATTGCATATCAAAGCCAGCTCGTTCATTAAAGCAATGTTAATGTCCCGCTGAGTGTTCTCGATAACCTTAGCTGTTTCAGCAACTTGAATAGAAGGAGCTTTATGAATGCCAGCTTCAATAATGCTTCCATAGACCTCAGCTACAATATTACAGGTTTCCTCATCAGTACCAGCTACAATTTTTACAATAGTTTCAAGACGATTTTTCTTATCCCCAGGGTTGATTCTTTCAGGGCTGTAGCCAACTTTGAAATCTTCTGGATATTTAAGCCCTGATTCTTTTTCAAGAATAGGGACACATTCATCTTCTGTAACTCCTGGATATACTGTTGATTCATAAACAACAATATCACCATGTTTTAATTGTTTACCGACTGTTCTTGACGCTGCATAAACTGGTGATAAATCTGGACGTTTAGCGTTTGTAATAGGCGTTGGCACAGTAACAATATGAAAATCAGCTTTTTTTAAATCAGCCGAATCTTTTGTAATTAACAAATCAGCCGATTTTAATTTTTCTGATGCGACTTCTCCTGTATGGTCTTCGCCTTTTTTAAGCTCGTTTATTCTGTTCTCGTTAATATCAAAAGCAACAACCTGCCCATGACGAGATAAAGAAACGGCTACTGGAAGCCCTACATATCCAAGCCCTACAACTGAAATTTTCCTATTATGCATCGTTTTACGCCTTATTATATTGTTATACTTTTATACTTTTATAAATATATTGTTTCAAACAATAATTCTATCCTTTTTAAATAGAAACATTAGAGACAATGTTCAATTATTAAGAGCGTTTTATTAAAAACAGCACTTTTTTTCTTGTTGTTAACGTCTTGTTGAAAAATAACAGGTTATGCTTCAAAGGCTAAAAGATTTTTTAAAAGCTTAAATGGAGATTTCTCATGCTTGTTATGATGCTGAAAAGTCAAGAAAGTCTAAAAAACACAAACAATAACCTTTCTTCGACTCAAGAAAATAACTCTGATGAGTTTGATAACAATGTAGCAATGGCAGCATTAAAACAGTTATCAATGAATTCTTATGCTATACAAATAAGAACGCATCAGCTTTAGCAAGGCAAAAACATGAACGCAATTTTTGGCAAAAGTTTTTATCCTTTAATAATGCCTGTATTTTTATTTGGTATAGCATTTGCTTTGCTGTTTCAGATAGATACGATGCCAGAAATTATAATAGATGTTCTTGATTTTTTACCTTACATCGTAGCAGGAATTGGAATTTTACTAGCTTGGTGGTTTGACAGCAGTCGGGCTGTTTTTGCCCTTTTTATGATAGTATCTGGCTATGCTATGTTATGGCTATGCTTTCCTGATGGCTTTGAAGATGATGTTTTTAGCAGCGTTGGATTTTCTGCTTATTGTTTTCTTCTTCCCTTAAATCTTCTAGTTTTTTCTTTTCTTGAAGAGCGTGGAATTTTAACTTTCTGTGGCAGAATAAGAATAGGAGCTATTTTATTACAATTTCTTTTAATAGCAGTTATTATTACTGGTGGATTTGGACAACTAGATACAGAATCTACTTTATATATTCAGCAGACAGCTTCTAACTGGCTGAATATAAAAATATTTCCATTTAGCAACCAGACTTTTCTTCCTCACATTTCACTTATAGCGTTTCTGTTTGTTTTAATTGTCTTTTTTATAAAAACTTCCATTACCTGCAAGCCCATGGACAGTGGTTTTCTTGGAGCTATCATATCAACTGCTGCTGGTTTGCATTTTGTTGGAAACAGCTCGGGAGTAGCTATATTTTTCTGTCTTGCTACGTTTATGTTAGTTTCTGCTGTTATTCAAGACTCCTACCGTATGGCGTTTATTGATGAGCTTACAGAACTTTCTGGAAGAAGAGCCCTTATAAAAGATATGAAAAAACTCGGCAGTAAATATTCTATAGCTATGGGTGATATTGATTTTTTCAAGAAATTTAATGATACACATGGGCATGATATCGGAGACCAAGTTCTGCGTATGGTAGCTTCTAATCTTGAAAAAGTTACAGGAGGCGGAAAGGCTTATCGCTATGGTGGCGAGGAATTTACTATACTTTTCCCAGAAAAAAACGCCAAAGATACAATAAAACATCTTGAAGCTGTAAGAGAAAACATAGAAAACGCATGTTTCATTTTAAGAAATAAAAACAGACCTGAAACAAAGCCTAAAAAACCTCCACAAAAAACAGCTTCAAAAGACAAGCCTTTAAAAATCACCATCAGCATAGGCGTAGCAGAAAGAAACGCTCGAGGAACTTCACCTGAAGATGTTATAAAAAATGCTGATAAAGCTTTATACAAAGCAAAAAACAAAGGAAGAAACTGTATTTCAGTTGCTAAATAGTTTTTCTAATTATCAGCCTTGCTTCCTTCTTTTTACATGGCTGTTTTCATAATCAAAAGTCGGAGAATTTTCCCAATCTCCACAAAGCATTTGCCAACATGACAAAACTGCAATACCTGCTGTTTCTGCCTTTAAAATGCGAGGACCAACGCTGATTCCAGTTGCAAACTTACAGGATTTAAGTTTT
>DAOWDM010000061.1 GCA_030639035.1 Alphaproteobacteria bacterium | reverse complement strand
TGAACAGCAGATAAGTGAAATTAGAAGGCTTGATAAAGTTAGCAATATTCACTCGGACGACAACCTTTTTGCCAGATATAACGCTGGAGCATACGGAGCAGTTCCTTATGTATAAACCAAATAAAACCGCTTTGATAGTTGGGCAGAATTTTTCCGATGTTGATTTTTTAAATCATTTGAAAAAGATTTATTCTCCTCGTGGTGGAAATGTTCATGTTACAATAAAAACAGCAAGAGGCTGCGATAGTATAAAGGCTATAGATTTTACCATACGCCAGCTAAAAATCAGCACCTACAACACCAAAGCAATTTTGTTGGACGGTGAAAAATTGACCAAAGAATCAAAAGAAAAAGCTAGAACAAACAAAATAAAACTGATTGTTTTAGGTTTAAAACTAGAAAACCTTCTCACCAAAAAACTATTAGAAGAAAAAAGACAAGAAAAAGGCTTTGAAAGCCTAAATCGACTAATCAAATGCTTTGAAAAGTAACTTTAATTTCCCTCTACCCTAATAATTGCTGTATATGTATATCTTCTTAGAATATTGAGCAGGAAATAAATAATAGTGACTGATGTAGCAAACCCAATTTTTGTTAAAGCTTTTCGTGGTGATATTATAGAAACAAGACACCGTGGAAGTGCTATAGTAATGAAAGCAGACGGTACAATAGTAGGAAAGTGGGGAGATGTTGATGAACCGATGTTTCTGCGTTCTTCAACTAAGCCATTGCAGGGAATTCCGTTAGTAGAAAGTGGCACTGCTGATAGGTTTAATTTTTCTGATAAGGAAATAGCTCTTGCATGTGCTTCTCACTCTGCTGAGGAAAAGCATGAAGATACTCTTAGGGCTTTGCTTGAACGCATTGGTTTTTCAGCTGATGATTTAGAGTGTGGTCCGCCGATGGCTGCTTGTGATAATAACGTAGTTCTTGCTCGCCGTGGGATTAAAAAAGCTTTACCAATACACAATAATTGTTCTGGTCAGCATGTAGCTTTTCTTGCTATGGCAAAGCATCTTGACCTGCAGCACAAAGGCTATATCAAAGAAAATCACCCAATCCAGCTTATGGTAGCAAAAACCTTAGGTGAAATGGCAGGCACTGATATGGGTAAAGCATCAATGGCAATAGAAGGGTGCGGTATTCCAGTATTTGCTTTTACACGCAAACAGGCTGCTCTTAGCTATGCCAGATTTGCAACGCCATCATCTTTACCTGCTAAAAGAGCCGAAGCTGTAAAACGAATCACAAAAGCGATGATGAGTGAACCAGAATATTTTGGTGGAAACAAATGCTTTGACACAACAGTTACTGGCGTTCTTGGAAATGTTATATGTAAAGAAGGCTCTCAGGGAACGCAGATTGCTATAATCCCAACACTTGGACTAGGCGTTGTACTAAAGATTGAAGATGGTTCAGCAATGGTGAAGCAAGTTTCTATGGGTGCTATCCTTACTAGCTTAGGGCTAGTTGATGATAAACAGCAAGAAGAGCTACGTCGTTTTTTCACTCCAGAAGTAAAAAATTCTTCAGGAGAAGTGGTAGGTATTGCAAAACCTGTTGATGAATGGATTTCATCATTAAAAGAACAACTGGCAAGATAATGTTTTCTTGTCGTTGTGCTAATTAGTAATGGCAGATGTTGAAATTAAGGAACAATTTTATTGGTTCTTTTTTTCAGCTCTTCTTTTTTTGTAGCACCCTCGGAAAGTTCTTTTTCTATTGTTGGGATTATGTCGTGTATGTCGTCAACAATGGTGTAAAGATTAGCATCTTCAGGGCTTGCAAAGCGTTTTTTTATAAGTCCGTCTGTCATTTTTTTCCAATCGTCCCAATAGCCATTGATATTGCTTAGGATTATTGGCTTATTGTTAAGTTCTAGCTGTTTCCACGTAATCATTTCAAAAGTTTCGTCCAGAGAACCAAAACCACCAGGGAATGTGCAAAAAGCATCTGTCAAATCATGCATGCGTTTTTTGCGTGTGTGCATGTCTGGAACAACTTCAAGGTCGGTAATTTTGAAAAAAGCATCTTCTTTTAACTGGAGATGTTCAGGAATAATTCCAATGACCTTTCCGCCTGCTACAAGAGCAGATTCTGCTATTGCTCCCATGATTCCGATGTGCCCGCCGCCATAAACTAGAGTAGTCCCATTTTCTGCAATAAGTTTTCCGAACTCTCGAGCTGCTTCAATGTAGCATGGGTCATCGCCTTCTGATGCTCCACAAAATACGCAAATAGTTTTAAGTTTTGTCATTTAATTTTCCAATATATCAACAGCAAGGCAATTATAGTCTCTAGTCGAGCAGAGTTTCACAATTTATATAAATATAAAAGAATAATTTTACGTAAAGGATTTTTATTGTTTGTGATAACTTTATAATGATAAAAGTTCTTTTTAAGTTTATGGACGATTTTAATTGCTACATAATATTATAACAATTGTTTTTTTCTGTTTTTTTCTGTTGTCTGAGGCTGTTTCTGATGAAC
>DAOWDM010000263.1 GCA_030639035.1 Alphaproteobacteria bacterium | reverse complement strand
TGAGATTAAAAGACTCAAAAATCCTCCGCTAAAAGTCAGAATCAGCCTTACAAAATACTCTGAAAAAGTCTTTGCAGGTCAGACAATATCTTTGCGAGCTGTTTTAATGCCTCCGTCTTCGCCTTCAATGCCTGAGGCTTTTCAGTTTCAACGTATGGCTTGGTTTCAGCAACTTGGAGCAGTCGGCTATGCAGTGTCGAGGTGGAAAGAGGTAAAAACAGCTCCAGAAGTTTCATTTTTTAATATAGCACAACTTAGAAACAACATGACCGAGCGTATTCGTGAAATTTTGCCTGATATTAATGGAGCGGTTGCGACTGCCCTTATTTCAGGCGAAAGGGCAGCTATACCTAAAAAACTTTATAATGCTTATCGGGATTCTGGGCTGGCTCATCTTTTGTCTATTTCAGGCTTGCATATGAGCATTGTAGCAGGCTTGGTGTTTTTTGGAGTGCGTGCTTTTTTAGCTTTAATTCCTGCGATTGCAGTACGTTATCCAATCAAAAAATGGACTGCTGGAGCGTCTATTGCAATCACGTTTGTTTATTTATTGATTTCAGGAATGAGAGTTCCGACTCAACGTGCTTTTATAATGACAACAATTGTTTTGTTAGCTGTATTGTTTGACCGCAAAGCTATTTCTATGCGTTTGGTGGCGATTGCAGCAATAGCCGTACTTTTGATACACCCCGAAGCAATTACAGGAGCAAGTTTTCAGATGTCATTTGCTGCCGTTATTGCTCTTATAGCTGCATATGAAAGCGGGGCAGGGCGGTTGCAAAAATTCATTACAGAAATTGGAGGCTTTTCTTTTTTTCGGATTGTAATAGTTTATTTTGCAGGCGTTGTTGTTACGGATTTAATAGCCAGTGTAGCGACCACTCCATTTGCTGTTTATCATTTTAACAGGATAAATGTTTATACTCTGCTTGGGAATTTTCTTGCTGCTCCGATTGTTGGGTTGTGGGTAATGCCTGCTTCTCTTTTGGCTGTATTGCTAATGCCGTTTGGGCTAGATGCTTGGCTGCTTGTTTTTGCAGGGCAGGGGATAAGTGCAATTAACGATATTACAGCTTTTGTGTCCTCGCTTCCATATGCCTCAATTAGAATCCCTGCAATGCCTTTGTATGGGCTTGTGATGATTTCAATAGGAGGGGTTTGGCTGTGTTTGTGGAGGAAAAAATGGAGGCTTTTAGGTCTTGTTCCGTTTATTGCTGGATTGATAACGCCGTTTTTAACCGTTCAGCCTGATATTCTAGTAAATCAAGACGGTACTTTGTTTGCTGTTCAAGATAACAACGGAAAGTTTATCCTATCCTCAACAACAGGAAACAAATTTGCCCGAGAAATATGGTTAGAAAGAGCAGGACAGCAATCCCCCGACAAAAAAACTAGAAAAGAATGGAGAGAACTCTGGTCAGGTGTCAAAGAAAACCCTTCCATAAACCTAAACTGCGATTCATTAGGCTGTATCTACAAATCAGGAAAACACACCATAGCCTTTATAAAAGACGGAAAAGC
The DNA here is from genome assembly GCA_030639035.1 of Alphaproteobacteria bacterium. Lineage (GTDB taxonomy): Bacteria > Pseudomonadota > Alphaproteobacteria > DAOWDM01 > DAOWDM01 > DAOWDM01. The sequence goes on along the minus strand of DAOWDM010000263.1, from coordinate 2,118 downwards.
CTTAATTGAAGACTGCCAAAACGCAAATATTGTCATAAGCCCAATCCCTGTGAGAGCAGATTGCTCCTCCGCAAACATAATAATAGACCGCTTCACCCTATGGAAAAATGGAGCTTATGCAATATGGCTAGAGGAAGAAAAGGCAAGAGTAGTTTCTGGACTAGATGCAACAGGGGAGAGGTTGTGGACGTTAAAGAGGGGGCGGTGAATTAGGTATACTGTCCCCGGAATTAAAAACCATGGGAGAATGTATCATGTTTTACTTGACTTCTAAGACAGTCGCTGTCCCCCGAATTAGAGCAACATCAAACGTCGATTCTACTGCTGGCTGTTTCATTTTTTAATTTCCAATCAATTTTCATTGTATAAAACTATTTTTCATTTAGTTTGAATATAATCCAAAAAAGTCATCAACTCATTAAAATAATAAATTTGTATATTGCCATTCTGATTTTTAATGGCACTAAAATTGATTGATTGATTTATAAGGTCTAAGTTATATTATTGAATAATCCGCTGAAATTAAGGTTCTTTTTTATGAATAATATAAATATACCAAAAGTAATTGGTCATAGGGGGGCTAAAGCCTCTATTCCTGAAAACACTCTTTCATCCTTTCTTGAGGCTAAAAAACAAGGAGCTTCATGGATCGAATTTGATGTAATGCTATCAAAAGATAATGTTCCTGTGATTTTTCATGATGAAACCCTAAAGAGAATGACAGGCGAAAACGGCAGGATTGATGAGAAAACTTTGTCAGAGCTAAAAGAATTAAAAGTAAATAAAACAGAAACAATTCCGACGCTAGAAGAAACATTAGAACTTTCAAAAGAGCTTAATCTGGGAATAAATATAGAAATAAAGCCAAGCAAAATCGAATTAACAAAAATCACAACAAAGCAAATTTTGGAAGTCCTTAAAAACTCTAACATCTCATCTGACAAAGTCCTTTTTTCAAGTTTTCAATGGGATACTTTGGAATATATCTATCAAAACGCTTCTGAATATTCCATTGGCGTCTTAGTAAATAAGAATTCAAAAGATTGGAAAAAAACAGCTATAAGACTTAATGCTTTTTCTGTTAATTTCGGGGACAGTGATTTAACAGTCGAGATGGTGGATGATGCAATCTTATCGGGTTTCAAAGTCTTAGTTTACACTGTTAATTCAATTGAAAGAGCCGAAGAATTATGGGAAATGGGTGTTTCTTCTGTATTTTCAGATTGTCCTGCTTTTTTGAATTGTAAATAGAGACGGTATCAGGGGAATTTCATGGGACGGAGAATTCGGTTGGGAATTCAGGGGACAGTATACCTAATTATTCAATGACAAAAAACTGTCATTCTGAACTTGTTTCAGAATCCATCTTCTTTTTTATCAGTGAAGTAAGAAAAGTGGATCCTGAATTAAATTCAGGATGACGGCGAGGTTTGGGAATTCCGAGTACAGTGTACCTAATTGGGATAATTCTGGGGACAGGGACGGGACAATTCTGGGGACAGTATACCTAATTATATGCAATACTAATTTAATTAACAAAAAGGGTGGTTGAATATGGCTAGGATATCAAGGCTTGTATTAACAGGTTGTGCTCATCATGTAACTCAAAGGGGAAATCGTCGTCAGCCTGTTTTCTTTTGTGATGAGGACTATGAGATATATAAAACATTGCTTGTTGAGCATTGCAAAAAGGCTGGAACTGAGATTTGGGCTTATTGCCTGATGACAAATCACGTTCATCTTGTGCTTGTTCCAAAATACAAAGATGGGCTTCGTGGTTCTTTGGGGGAAGCTCATCGCTGTTATACTCGTCATATAAATTTTTCTAAAGGCTGGCGTGGGCATTTGTGGCAAGAACGTTTTGCATCTTTTCCTATGGATGACGCTCACCTTCTTGCGGCTGTGCGATATGTCGAGCTTAATCCTGTTCGGGCTGGAATGGTCAAAAAGCCTGAGGATTATATCTGGAGCAGTGCAAAAGCACATCTTGATGCAGCTGATGACGGAGTTGTTAAAACAGCCCCAATGCTTAACATGGTAGATGACTGGAAAGATTTTCTTAAAGATGTTTCTGATGAGGAAATTGACAAGTTTCGACTTCATGAACGAACAGGCAGA
>DAOWDM010000048.1 GCA_030639035.1 Alphaproteobacteria bacterium | reverse complement strand
GCGGAGGAAAAATCCCATTGTCTCCCGAGTATGACTCTGTTGAAAAACGACTTTTATCAATAGTGCCTTACTAACTCTTAAAAAGGCCAGAAGTATGGGATTGTAAGGGTTGCGACTATCCACATTATAATATTCAGCGGAAGTCCTATTTTTATAAAGTCTGTAAATTTGTAACCGCCTGCGGTGTAAACAAATGTATTTGTTTGATATCCGATAGGAGTAGCGAAACTTGCACTTGCAGCAAACATCACAGCTACGACAAAAGGTCTTGGGTCAACACCTATCTGGTGAGCAAGCCCTATGGCAATCGGAGTTATCAGCACAGCAACAGCATTGTTGCTTATCATTTCGGTAAGAACAGAAGTGAAAAAATACAGAATGGCAAGCATTACAATAGGTTCTGTTCCTGAAGCTATTTTCATAATCTGGTCAACTAATAAAGATGCAGCTCCTGTTTTTTCCATTCCAAGGCTAAGCCCTAGCATGCCGAAAATTAGGGCAAGAATACGCCACTCTATGACATTATAAACTTCATCACTGTCTATGCAGCGTGTTAGAACAACGCCAACAGCAGCTATAAGAGCCAAAGAAGCAATTGGCATAGCTTTTATAGCAGCAAGAGCCATAACACACATAACGGCTATGATAGCTAAAGGTGCTTTTCTCCTCTGATATGGACGTTCCTGCAGCTCATTGAGGTTTGTCAGCCCTTGTTCCAAAGAAAGGCGTTTGATGCCCTCTGCTGGACCTTCTAATAAAAGACCGTCTCCAAGCCGCAATACTATTTTATCAACTTTGTTGCTGATGTTTTTTTGATGTCTGTGAATAGCAAGAATATAAACGCCATAAAGCCTACGCAGTGCCAGACGGCGTACACGTTTGTTGGCAAGAGCGGAATATGGTCCAACAAGTCCTTCTACTATTACCGCCTGATGAGTCGAGACTGGTTTTAAGTCAATATCTTTAATTTTGAGAATAATTTCGCCGTCTTCACGCAAACTTAAAACAGCCTGTGCATTTGATTTGAATACAAGGTGATCGTTTGCTTCAAAAGTTATTTTGTTTATTTGCCTTCTTAAAGAAATATCTTTACGGACAACATCAATTATTCTTGTGTCATCTGATCTGGAAAAGTTGCTTTCCTCAATAGTTTTTCCAATTAATGGAGAGCCTTCTGGAATATAAGCTTCTGCAAGAAACTGGCGTTTGGGTTGAGACTCCAGCAGTCCGCCTAACGTCTCACGGTCAGGAAGCAGGTGTCTGCCAAAAATAGACATATATATCATTCCAGCAAGACCAAGAATCATACCTGGAACGGCTATTTCAAAAAGTGAAAACGGTTCTATCCCATGTTGAGAAGCTACACCGTCAACCAGCAAGTTTGTTGATGTACCAAGCAGAGTACACGTGCCTCCAAAAATAGCAGCATAAGACAAAGGTATCAAAAGACGGGAAGGTGCAATTTCAAAACGGCGTGCCAAAGAAATTATTACAGGAGTCAGCACAACCACCACAGGAGTATTGTTGATAAATGCAGACATTATCATCACAATAAGCATGACAACGGTTAAAGCAGTTGCTATGGAATACCGTGCGAGTCTGGAAACAGCCTTTCCCATCGCATCAATAACGCCAGTTCTTTCTAAAGAACCACTCAGTACAAACATGCAGGCTATGGTAATCGGTGCACTGTTGCTGAACAGCCCAAGAAAATCACTTGTATCTAAAATTCCAACAGCAAGAAGAGCAGCAAGACCTGAAAGTGCTACAACATCAGGAGGAAAACGCTCCATTATGAATGCAGCAAAAACCAAGATGACTAATGCCAAAACAAAAAGTGTAGAATAATCAATTCCAAACATTTTTTATCCTTATAAAACTTCTTTCTTGTCATCCTGAATTTAGTTCAGGATTCATCTTTTTATTTGCCGTAAGAAAACAGAAGATAGATTCTGAAACAAGTTCAGAATGACGTAGTTGGGTTAGTTTGAAGACTACATAGTTTCACTTATTATCCGTTTTCTTTAGTAGAAATTTCCATTTCACCTTCATCAAGAAATATCCTTAAATTCCTAAGAGACAATGATACTTCCTGTCCGTACTCAAGAGCAAGTTTTTCGTGCCTGAGACGAGTTTTATCTGCAACAAGAATCTGTTTTGTGTCTTTTAATTCAAGCTCTACTTCAACAGAAGGACCTGTAATAAGCACTTGTTTTACCACAGCT
>DAOWDM010000071.1 GCA_030639035.1 Alphaproteobacteria bacterium | reverse complement strand
TTTGGATATGGTGTCGCCGTAACTCCTATGCAAATGATTTCAGCTACAGCATCTATGGCAAATGGCGGGCTACTTCGTCCTGCGACTCTGTTAAAGCATAATAAAGGCAGTGCTATATCTGAAACTAGAGTTTTTTCTGAAAAAACATCAAATACAATGCGGAAACTTATGCGTTTGGTGGTAAAAGAAGGTTCTGGTAAAAATGCAGATATAAAGGGGTATCTTGTCGGAGGAAAACCAGGTTCGGCTGAAAAACTTAAGCATGGAAAATATAAAGAAAGAACTTTAAGAACAGCATTTGCAGCAGCTTTTCCAATGGATAAACCACGCTATGCTTTATTTGTAATGATGGACGAGCCAAAACCAACTAAAAAAACTTATGGCTATTCGACTTCAGGTTGGAATACAGTTCCTACAACAGGAAAAATTATAGAAGCAATAGCTCCTTTGCTTGGAATAGAACCAAGACAGCTTCCAAAACCAAAAGGCAAACCACGCACTATTTTAGCTACAGTGCAAACTTCTGGAGAATAATAAAGTGCCAACATCATCACAGCAGATTGAAATCACTGGATTAACTGAAGATTCAAGAAAAGTAAAAACTGGTTTTTTGTTTGCAGCAATGCAAGGAACTAAAACTGATGGTGTAAATTATATTGATGATGCAATAAAGCGAGGAGCTTCTGTCATTCTTGCTCCTTTGGGAACAAAAATTTCCAACAAAGATGTACTTTTAATTGAGGATGAAAATCCCAGAAAACGCATGGCTCTTATGGCTAGTTGTTTTTATGGAAAACAGCCTGAAAATATTGCTGCTGTAACAGGTACAAACGGAAAAACTTCTGTAAGTGATTTTGTAAGGCAGATATGGAAATATTTAGGCAAAAAATCTGCCAGCATAGGAACTCTTGGCGTAAAAATATCAGGTGAAAAAACATTAAGCTTTGATGATGGAATTACAACTCCTGACAGTTCAAGGCTGCATAAAATATTAAAGAATCTAGCTGATAACGATATAAACCATGTAGCAATGGAAGCAACGAGTCATGGTCTTGCAATGCATAGGCTGGACGGTGTTAAAATAAAAATTGCAGCTTTTACAAACTTGACACGAGACCACCTTGATTATCACAAAGACATGGATAATTACCTATCTGCTAAAAAACGCCTTTTCAGCGATTTTATAAACATTGAAACAGCCGTTCTTAATGCTGATATTCCAGAATTTGAAGCACTTGCTGAGATTTGTGAAGAACGTGGACATGAAATAATCAGCTATGGAATAAACGGGAAAGAAATCCGAATAATTGAACAAACTCCTAACAATTCAGGTCAACTTTTAAAACTGGAGATTTTAGGCAAGCAATACTCTGTAGAGCTTCCTCTTGCAGGTGCTTTTCAGGCAATGAACACAGCATGTGCTATAGGAATTTCTTTGGCAGATGGAAATGATATAAATAAAATTATCGAGGCGGTTAATCACTTAAAAGGTGTTGCGGGAAGAATTGAGAAAGTTGCCACGTTAAAAAACAGGGCGGAAATTTATGTTGATTTTGCCCACACTCCAGATGCTCTTGAAAACGTTCTAAATGCTCTGCGTCCTCATACAAAAGAAAAACTTGCTGTAGTTTTTGGCTGTGGAGGAGACAGAGACAAAGGGAAACGCCCATTAATGGGAGAAATTGCAGCACGTTTATGCGATAGAGTAACCATTACAGACGACAATCCAAGAACAGAAAACCCCGAAGCCATAAGAGCAGATGTTCTAAGATTATGCCCTGAAGCCGTAGAAATCAGCGACAGAGCAGAGGCTATAAATTTAGCTGTTTCTCATCTAAAATCAGGTGATGTTTTAGTCATAGCTGGAAAAGGACACGAAACAGGACAAAAAATCGGCAATAAAATTCACCCCTTTGATGATAAAGAACAAGCTTTACTTGCAGCAACTAAAATTGGAATTCGTTAATGAAAACCCTTTGGACATCTGAAGAAGCTGTAAAAGCTGTAAATGGTAAAATTTCCAGTAAATGGGATACCTATGGAGTATCTATAGACAGCCGTACAGTCAAACAAGGCGACTTGTTTATAGCTATCAAAGGTGAAAACTTTGATGGACATGAGTATGTAAAACAAGCTTTGGATAAAGGTGCATCAGCTGCAATGGTGCATGAAATTCCTCAAAATGTACCAAAAGACAAACTACTTGTAGTTAACGATACAATGACAGGGCTGGAACAGCTAGGAATTGCCTCAAGAAATCGTACGAAAGCACGCATTATCGCTGTAACTGGAAGCATGGGAAAAACCAGTACAAAGGAAATGCTTAGACAGGTTATTTCATCTCAAGCAAAAGTTCATGCAAACGAAGGAAATCTGAATAACCACTGGGGGCTGCCTCTTACCCTTTGCCGTATGCCAAAAGACACCGAATACGCTGTTCTTGAAATGGGAATGAGTAGCAAAAGCGAACTGCTTGCTCTTACATTGATGGGAAAGCCTGATATTGCATTAATTACTTCTATTGGTGCTGCTCATATGGAGTTTTTTGAAACTATCGAAGACATTGCAGACGCTAAAGCAGAAATTTTCCACGGACTCAGCGGAGAAAAAACAGCGGTATTAAATACAGATATGACCTGCTTTGACCGCATTAAAAATACAGCCAGCAAAACAGCGGATAAAATTCTAACTTTTGGTTCTTCAAAAGAAGCAGACATACAGCTTGTTGAGTACAAAACAAAATCTGACGGAATACATGTTTCAGCATCAGTTTGTGGAAATCAGATAGATTTTTCCATGCCTGTAACTGGTTATCACTGGGCTTCTAATAGTCTTGGAGTGCTTGCTGTTATTAAGGCTTTAAATCTTAGTATTCCCAAAGCTTTGGAAACTCTTTCCTCAATAGTCCCGCCGAAAGGACGTGGAAATAGCCATATTGTTGACTTTGACAACGGTACTATTCAGGTCATTGATGATACATATAATGCAAATCCTGACTCTATGCGTGCTGCAATTGATGCTCTTGAGCAAACATCAATTAAAAACAAAGGAAGACGCATTGCCGTTATTGGAGATATGCTTGAATTAGGCTCAGAGTCAATAAAAATGCATGTAAGTATAGCTGAATACGTTGCAACAAAGCAAATAGACTTGGTTTTTGCCTCTGGAACAAACATGAAAGCTATGTTTGACGCTCTTCCGAAGCAAAAACGTGGTGATTTTGCTGAAAACTCCAAAGAACTTGCTCAAAAAGTAATAAAAGCCGTAAAAGTTAACGATGTAATCATGGTAAAAGGCTCAAGAGGTAGTCGCATGGAATATGTTGTTAAAGCTTTAAATCGTTAATTATCAACTGCTTGTTAAGAATTTGTAGTGTAAACTTCATCAAGCTCAACAAAGAGCAGATGGAGCAAAAATTATGTTATACAACTTATTGTATCCGCTGGCTGATAAGTACAGTGTTTTTAACCTTTTCAAATACCTGACTTTTCGCACAGGAGGGGCTGTAATAACGGCTCTTATTTTTGCTTTTGTCTTTGGTCCTGTAATTATTCGCAAGCTTCGGAACAAGCAAAAAAACGGTCAGCCTATCAGGAAAGATGGGCCTGAAACTCATTTGCTAAACAAAAAAGGCACTCCTACAATGGGAGGGCTAATGATTCTTTTAGGGCTGTCTATTTCTACTTTGCTTTGGGCTGATTTAACTAACGGATATGTTTGGGTGGTTTTGTTTACTACTATCAGTTACGGAGCTATCGGTTTTATTGATGATTATATTAAAGTTACAAAACAAAGCTCAGACGGAATCTCATCAAAATTAAAGCTATTTTTACAATTTGTTGTAGCCGCTGCTAGCATATTATGGATTACATCGATGATGCCTGCTGAAACGGCCACTTCTCTGGCAATACCTTTTTTCAAAAATGCTATGATTGATTTAGGCTGGTTTTATGTTGTATTTGCTATGTTTGTTGTAGTTGGTTCTTCAAATGCAGTTAATTTGACAGATGGGCTAGATGGACTTGCAATTGTGCCGATTATGATAGCTGCTGCTGTTTTTCTGCTGATTGCATATTTAACAGGTCATGCTGTTTTCTCGGATTATTTGCAAATTCACCATACTTCTGGAGCAGGTGAGCTGGCTGTTTTCTGTGGAGCTTTGGTTGGGGCTTCTCTTGGATTTTTGTGGTTCAATGCTCCTCCTGCAATGGTATTTATGGGAGACACAGGATCGCTTGCAATGGGGGCGGCTCTTGGAACAGTAAGCGTTATTACAAAACACGAGCTTGTTCTTGCAATAGTTGGCGGGCTTTTTGTGCTTGAAACTATTTCAGTGATTGTGCAAGTTGCTTCATTTAAATTAACAGGAAAACGAGTTTTTAGAATGGCTCCGCTTCATCATCATTTCGAGCAAAAAGGCTGGGCAGAGCCTACAATAGTTATACGTTTTTGGATTATTGCCTTGATTCTTGCCATTGCTGGACTTGCAACGCTAAAATTAAGGTAAAAAAAAATGATAAAATCTGGAGCTTTTGCAGGAAAAACATTTGCTGTTATGGGGCTTGGACGTTCTGGAATAGCCTCTGCTAAAGCCTTAATAGCAAGCGGAGCTGTTGTAAAAGTTTGGGACGATAACCTTGAAAAAAGAAAAAATGCCGAAAACTTTAATCTAACGGATTTTGAAAACATCGGCTTAGATGGTGTTGATTTTCTTGTGTGGAGTCCTGGGATTCCTCATACTTTGCCAAAATCTCACCATGTAGCTGAAATGGCACGCTCTCTAAAAATCCCTTTGATTACGGATATAAATCTGCTTAATCAAGCTCAACCTGATGCAAAATATATTTGCATTACAGGAACAAACGGCAAATCAACGACGACTGCTTTAACGAAACATATTTTTTCAAAAGCGGGCTTTAAGGCTCAAATAGGTGGAAATTTTGGAGTTCCAGTAATGGAATTAGAGCCTTTCGATGAAACAGGCGTGTATGTTTTAGAGCTTTCTTCTTATCAGCTTGAAATAGGCTTTCCTGTAAAAAGTGATGTTTCAGTTCTGCTGAATAT
>DAOWDM010000140.1 GCA_030639035.1 Alphaproteobacteria bacterium | reverse complement strand
TTTTCCAAATAAGGAGCATAAATTTTAATATATTTTGCCTCTTCTTTTTCAAGTTCTTCAAGAGTTCTAAATTCAACCCAAACTTTTTTAGCATATTCCCAATCAAAAACCACTTTGGTTTGGTGCGACATATAATAACCCAAATAACCAGCATTAACAGGAGTAGAAAAAATGCCTATTAGTAAAACTGAAGCTATAACCTGTTGGACATGCAAACCTTTAGAAGCATATGTAGATATTGCCAATAAATTTGCGACTAATCTTGCTACTGCTTTACAAGCTCCAATGCAGCTTCTTTTTTTCTCGCTTGCTGCTCTTTGGATTGTAGTAACTGGATATAAAATACTCATTTTGAATGAAGACCCTTTCAAGTTTATTGGCAATTTAGTTTACATAATTATAGCATCAATATTGCTTGGAGGACAAGGCGTTTCCTTGATTGAAACGGTTTTTAAGACCACTTTAGATTTGATGAGTTCATCTGCTGCCGTTGCTTTTGAAGTTGCAGGACAAAAGCCCATATCAAGCGATTATACAGGATTAGCTTCTCTCGCTGCATCTGGTGAAACTGCTATTGCACAAGTGTTTTATATTGCTGGAAGCATCGCAAAATCAGGCGGTTTATTAGCTGTTGTAAATATTGTTTACGCTATCGTTTTAATACTTCCATATTTTCTATTGATGATTGCCTATTCTGCACAAGTTGTAGTTTGTATTTTCCGCTTGATGATGCTTGCGACTTTTGCCCCTTTCTTGTTTATGGCGTTTTCTTTCGGCTGGGGACAAGGCATGGCTAAGGCTGGGATTAAAACCTTAATTGCAGCGGTTTTAGTCTTGTTTGCTTCAACCGTTGCTTTTTCTCTTACTATCTATGGCGTTAATGCGATTGAAATTGCTGCAAAAGCTCCAGATGGAGCTAAAGACTTAAACGCATTTGCAAGCATAGCAAACCCTCAATTTATCACAATTTTATTCTTAGGCTGGGCTGGTGCTGCTCTTTTAGCTGAAGGTACAAGCATTGCGAATTCTATAGCTGGTTCATCTTTAACCAATGTTGCAGCAGGAATTATGACGGCTGGCATGGCTGCAAGTGTTGGGGCTGTTAAAGGTGCAGGACTGGCGACTGCTACAGCTCCATTTAAGGCTGGCGGTGCTTGGGCAGATGCAAAAGACGGATTTGTTAAAAACGCTGCTGGCTTACAAGACATGGTCAAAGGTGGCAATGCTGCGGACATTGTAGAAAGAATCAAAACTGCAAACGATGTTCCGCCTCCGCCAACTAGACCAAACCCGAGAGTATCGTCTCCGTCATTTCAACCGAAAATTAGACCTAGAGCATAACTTAAAAAAGGAAAACCATTATGAAAAAACTTATCGCAATAATCTTTCTTACAGCACTTGTAACAGGCTGTTCAGCAACTAGAAACTTAAACGGCAATCTGTCAGATACCGACAAGCTAGAAGAAAGCCCTTGTGCTGGTTGTATGCAAATTCCTTATGAAGACCCTTCTTTTGAATGGAGTGAGCTTAATGCCTAAACCAAAAGACACAAACTATAAACCGTGGCTGAAAGACCCGTTTTTATTTATGTCCATGCACAGACGGCTTGCGTGGGGATTAAGGCTTTCCGTTATGATTAACGTTGCTTTGATTGCTCTTGCAATAGTTCTTAGTTCAGCAATCAGCGTGATGATGCCGTTAAAAGAAGTCCGTGTTGCTTTGCTTCGAGTTGATACTGAAGACAACCGAGTTTATCGAGTAGAGCCTATTACTAAATATGTTTCAGGCTTTGATTTGATAATGGAGCAAATGGCAAAACGTTATGTTCGGCTGATTCTTGAAATAGACGACACAAGTCAAACTGACAGGTTTCTTGAGGCTTTTCTTTATTCAGACGATGTTTTTTATGAAAAGTTTAAGAAAGAACGCATTGATACAGACGAAATCAAAAAAGCTATTGATTCTGGTTTAAACCGTTCAATCGTTGTTGAAAGTGCTGATTTAATCTCTGAACGAGATGATGTGCGTAGATATGCAGTCGATTTTCAGCAAATAGACTTCCGCAAAGGCAAAGAAATAGAACGCAAGAACCTGCGAGCATATCTAGCCATGACAACCAGACCTCATGAAGTTACAGAATCTGAAAAATACGACAATCCGCATGGAATAAGAATTGTTGATATGTCGATTAAAGAAAAGGAAATAAAGTAATGAAAAAGCTAGTTTTTTTAGTTATGGCTTTACTGATTGCAGGAACAGCTTCTGCTCAAACTGCAATGAAACGCCCTCCGAAATCAAGCTCTTTGCCGAACTTCACAAAGCCTGAAACTTCTTCAGCTATGGTTAAGCAAGCCAAAAAGCAGGAGAAAGGCGAGTTTCCTGAAATGGTAAGGAGCGAGTTTTCAGGAGGACAGATTCAAACGGCATGGAATGAATCAAACATGCGAGACGGAGCAAAGACTTTTCGTAAATGCGAGAATTGCGTTTATAAAATCCGCACTCGTGAATTTATGACAACTACTATTATTCTGCCGTATTATCTTAATATAAAATCTGTGGATTTAGGGGACAGCTCCGCTTTTAACGTAAAAATTAAAGATGCGAATGTCAT
>DAOWDM010000101.1 GCA_030639035.1 Alphaproteobacteria bacterium | reverse complement strand
GGAACATTTGAAATGCAGGAACAGATTACAAGCAGTATGGGCGGTTAACATAAGACTGGAAAAACAAATGATAGATAAAAAATGGGACAAGCGTTTTCTTGAAGTAGCTACATTAGTTGCTTCATGGTCAAAAGACCGCTCTACTCAAGTTGGAGCTGTTGTCGTTGGTTCAAAAAAAGAAATTCGTGCTATGGGTTATAATGGTTTCCCACGAGGCGTTAATGACGACATTGATGAAAGACACGAAAGACCAGTCAAATATGATTTTACAGAACACGCAGAACGCAACGCTATTTATAACGCTTGCTATACTGGTGTTTCTCTTGATAACTGCACTATTTATGTAACTCACGTGCCTTGTTCTGATTGTGCAAGGGCAATTATTCAGTCAGGCATCAAGCGGGTAGTTGTCAAAGGAGACAATCAGCTAAGAGCTTCATGGCAAACCAGTAGCGAAATAGCCGCTGCAATGTTCAAAGAAACAAATGTAGAGCTTGATGCTGTTTAATGAATAAGCTTAAAAAATATTTTTTCTGTGGCATAGGCGGTTCTGGAATGAGTCCTTTGGCTCAAGTGCTTTCCCGTCAAGACTGTATAGTGTGCGGTTCTGACAGAAGCTATGACCAGAATAAAAACCGTGCCTTATTTGAAAATCTCACACAGCAGGAAATAAAGCTGTTTGCTCAAGACGGTTCTGGAGTTGATTCTTCTGTTGATTTTTTAGTTGTTTCCTCTGCTATTGAAGAGAAAATTCCAGACGTTAAAAAAGCTGTTGAACTTGGAATAAAAATTATAAAACGCTCAGAACTGCTGGCTGAAATTTTCCATAAATACAAAGGCATAGCCATAGGCGGAACAAGCGGGAAATCTACCGTTACAGGAATGGTCGGGCATATACTCCAGACTTGTGAAAAATCACCTGTAGTAATAAATGGCGGTGTAATGCTGAATGTTTCTGGTGTAGGACTTGGAAACTGCCTTACTGGAAATGGTGAGTATTGTGTAATAGAAGCAGATGAAAGCGATGGTTCTATTGAGCATTACAATCCGTTTGTGTCCGTTGTTACAAACATTACTCTTGACCATAAGCCTATAGAAGAACTGCGTCCGCTGTTTTCCGATTTTGTAAAAAAAGCAGATTGCGGAACTGTTATAAATGTTGATTGTCCCGAAGCTGTTGAGCTTGTCTCAATAAATCCAAGAACGCTTACCTTTGGAATTGAAAATCCTAATGCAGATATTAGAGCTGTTGATATAAAGCCTATTGTCGGAGGGGTTTCTTTTAATGTTTATGGCATAAATGCAAAACTGCAAGTCTCGGGCAGATATAATGTATCAAATGCACTGGCTGCTATTGCGACAGCTAAAATGCTGGGGATTTCTTTTGAAGACAGCATTGAAGCATTAAAAAGCTTTAAGGGAATCCGTCGCCGTATGGAGCTTGTTGGAATAAAAAACAACGTTACAGTTATTGATGATTTCGCTCATAATCCAGATAAAATTGCAGCAAGTCTTGAGACTTTAAAAGAGCATGACGGACGGCTTTTGGTGATGTATCAGCCTCATGGTTTTAAGCCTACAAAGTTTTTACGCAAAGGACTGGTTCAGTCTTTTTCCAAAGGGCTTTCTGGTGATGACTGCCTGTTAATGCCTGAGATTTTTTATGCAGGAGGAACTACCAATAAAGACATATCCTCTGCTGATATAATTAATGACGTAAAGAAAAACGGCAGAAATGCTGTGTTTTTTGAGACAAGAAACGACATAGCTGATTATCTGGTAAAAAATGCAAAAGCAAAAGATAGAATCGTTATTATGGGTGCAAGAGATGATACTCTGACTGACTTTGCAAAAAACATTCTTGAGAATATTAAATAATGGTTTTGCAAAAAGGCGATGTCATAGGAATTTGTGCTCCGTCAAGCTGGCTTGAAACAGAAAGCCTTGAAAAGCCTGTTTCGTACTTTGAATCAAAAGGCTATAGGGTAAAATTTTCAGAAAACATTTATTCCAAAGAAAGATTCCTTGCAGGTTCAGATGAAGCTCGGGCAGATGCTTTGATGAAGCTTTTTGCTGATGATGAAGTAAAAGCCATTTTCACAGCCCGTGGAGGTTACGGAAGTGCAAGAATACTAGACTTACTCGACTATGATATTATCAGGCAAAACAAAAAAATATTCGTTGGTTTTAGTGATTCTACTGCCTTGCAATTAGCGTTGTTAGCTCGTGCAGGACTGCCGAGTTTTACAGGAATGACGGTTTGTAATGATTTAAAAACTGGACAGCTTTCACCTTTGATAGAAGAATCTTTATGGAATTTTTTTCAAGACAAACCTTTTTCTATAAACAATCTAACTTGCTTAAAAAAAGGAAAAGCAGAGGGAATCCTTATAGGAGGCTGTCTTTCCTTGGTCGTATCCTTGCTTGGAACTCCATATATGCCTGACGTTGAAGGGGCTGTTTTGTTGCTAGAAGATGTAAAAGAAGAGCCTTACAAAATCGACCGAATGTTGACTCAGTTAAAACTTGCTGGAGTATTTGAAAAAGTCTCTGGAGTGATATTTGGACAATTCAAAGACTGCACAGCAAAAGATTCTACAGATGGAACTGTAGAACAGGTAATCAAAGAAACAGCCTCATATATTAACAAGCCAGTAATAAGCGACATAAAATACGGTCATGGAGCTGACAGATATGTTCTTCCAATCGGAAAAAAAGTTGCAATTGATACAGATGTTATTTACAGCTGTCATTGAGAACATCGCTAAGACAATCTCACTTTTATAATACCGTTCCAATAAGATTCTCACAAACAAGTTCAGCATAACTATTAAGTTTATAAGTACGATAGCATGGGTGCTTTTCAGGATTATCCAATTCAAACAGATAGAGTCTAGTAATTGCTATTCTGTGTGTGCTGCAGATGTTTTACTCTGTTCTTCTTCTATCATCTGAGTTATTTTTTTCTCCAACGTTTCTATCAGCCCTTTTACACCTTTACCTGTGTTTTTAATGACAGAACTGTATTCTTTTTTGTACGTTAAAGCCATGCTTGCACTTGCAATGTTAATATCAATAATTTTATATGCATCGTTTTTTTTGCGTAATCGCCAGTCAACATTTACAATGTCTCCAGTGTTTTGAATGACCTTGCTTTCAACATAAACCTGTTCTTTTCTTCCTGTTTCTCTTGTGTTTATAAATTCAATGGTTTGCACTGCATAATCATCAAAACGTCTTGACCAAGATAAAACGACAATTTCTTTAAAGGCTTTTATGAAGCTGGTTCTTTCTTTTTTTGTTGCTTTACGCCAATGACGACCAAGCACGAAACGTCCGATTGTCGGAATGTCTGCTGCTTCTTCAAAAAGTTTGCGAAAACGTTTGGTTTTCTCTGCATTATCAACATCTGCATTAACAACATTACTAATTGCCTTGTCAGATAATTCTTTTACAAAATCAATAGCAGTCTTTTCATTCGCAGATGCGGAAGGAACGCTGAAAGCAAAAAATATTGAAAAAATAAGAACTATAAAAAAACGCACTGTTTTCATTTTATTTCTTTTCGTTTTTAAATGACTATTATTCATATTCTATGGAAGCTAGTTTGTTTTCGACAATACTTTCATTTTCAGAAAAATCGAAATCATCAAATTCATCTTCGATTTCTTCTGTTGTAGCTCCGTCTTTTATCAATCCATTACGGTACTGCCTGTAAAAGCTACGCATTGTAACATAGAAATCTACAGAATTACGCTCAAGGTCATCTATAGGGTCAAGCATTTTTTCTCGTTTTGCAACGACTCTCATGCCTGCACGAACATATCCTGCATTTTCAAGAGTTTCTTTGTCTGTATGATTTACGATATAGTTGAATGGGTCAAGAAAGAAATCTACAGCTTCGCCAGCAATATCTCTTGGATTTGTAGGTCCTACAAAAGGAAACACAATATAAGGTCCTTCTCCAACACCCCAAACAGCCAAAGTCTGCCCAAAATCTTCTTTATGCTTAGGTATTCCCATTTCAGTCGCTACATCGAAAAGACCAGCGATGCCTACTGTAGAATTAAGAACAAAACGTCCTAGTGTTTCCCCCGATTCTTTTAGTTTCCACTGCAAAACATCATTTGCAAACACAACAGGAGAAGAAAGATTCGATAATAGATTATTTACGCCATTACGAGCGAATTGCGGAGTTGCCAAACGGTAGCCACGAGCAACAGGTTTTACAACAATCGTATCAATAATTTTATTAAATGCAAAAATTGCCCTGTTTGTAGGCTCTAGAGGGTCATTAGTTTCCTTGAACTCTGCCAAAGCTTCCGTATCGTCTTTTGGTGCAACGGCACAGCCTGTCAGGTTTCCTAAAATAAAAACCACAGCTAATAGCAATGCAAAAGTCTTTGTCTTTGTTGCTACCATATTAGCATTTCCAACCTAGAAGCTCTCTTTAGTTTTTCTAAAAATAATATTTCTCAATATTTATAGTATCAAAATATATAGCAACACAATAGAATATAAATAACCAAGCTCGATTGTGCCTATTATACAATTCTAACTTCATGTGTGTTGCAAAAATATCACGTAAATATAATCAACAATTTGACTTCTGTATGTGATATTAACTTTTCTTATAATGAGACTGTATATTTTTCGACAACTGGGGCAAACAAGTGAGTTCTAATATTTTATCTAATACACGAGAAATGCTTCATTCTAGTAAAATGCTGCCTATTATTTCCAGTCTTTCAACTCCTGTTAAAGTATCGTTCGAATTTTTTCCTCCCAAAACAGAAAAAATGAACGAGTCTCTTTGGAATAGTATAAAAAGATTGGAGTTTCTAAAACCCGATTTCGTATCTGTTACATATGGAGCAGGAGGAGCTACAAGAGAGCGAACTCACGATACAGTGGTGCGGATAAAAAAAGAAACGTCTTTAGAGCCAGCAGCACACCTTACTTGTGTTGATGCCTCCAGAAAAGAAATCGATAAAATCATACATGAATACAAAAATACAGGTATTAAGCATATTGTTGCTTTGCGAGGGGACGCTCCTGAAAATTCGGGCAAATACACTCCTCGTTCAGATGGTTATGCTTATGCAGTTGATTTGATTAAAGGCATCAAAAGAATAGGTGATTTTGATATAAGTGTAGCAGCGTATCCCGAGACTCACCCCGATGCTCCTAGTGCTGATTTTGACATGGATAATCTAAAGCGTAAAATTGATGCAGGGGCAAGCAGGGCTATAACCCAGTTCTTTTTCGACATGGATATTTACCACCGATTTATGGATAGAATCGATAAAGCTGGCATTACAATTCCTGTTATTCCAGGGATTCTTCCTGTTACAAACTTTAAGCAAATTGTAGGTTTTGCCAATAGAAGCAACACCACTATCCCAAAATGGATGCACGAGCTATTTGATGGGCTTGATGACGATCCAATCACAAGAAAACTAATAGCTGCAACGGTCGCTATTGAACAGTGCCGTACGCTGGCTTCAGATGGAATTAGAGATTTCCATTTCTATACACTGAACAGGGCAGACTTAGTCTACGCTATCTGCCACGTTCTCGGCGTACGCCCTTAGACGTTTAGTTTTTAGCTATGTTATACAATAGTGTTGCTGTCTGACCGATTTCTATGCAATGAGAATAAAGCTCTTCCACCACCAATACGTCATTGCGAGGAGCGTTAGCGACGTGGCAATCTCACTTCTGCTTGTACATTCTTAATGAGATTCTCAACAAAGCTGTGCTCCTCAGAATGACGGTGGTATTTTAAAAGCACTACTATTATGGAGCATAGCCAAAGATAAAGTGATTTCATATAAAACAGATAGACTCTAGCCACACTCAAAAAATCACAGCACTTTGAAATAGAACATAGCCAACAACAAAAAGCCCCTTCAAAGAGGGGCTTTTTGTTATTTCAATTCTCAAACAAGCAAAGGCTACCATTTAGCTACTCATAACTAATGGTCAAGAATAGCCTTAACTATTCATTTTCGTCAAAAAAGCTTATTTGCTTTTATTTGCCGCTTTTGCTTTAAGCATAGCTGCAAAGTCAAGCTTCTTATCCACAGGCTCTTTATTGCCTTGGACTTCTTCTTTATGAGACTGAATAGCTGCAATCTTATCTTCTTTGCTTACACCGCTTCTGCAAGCTGCGAGTCCGCTTACAAATCTTTTTGTAAATGCGTCATCGAATTCTCTTTGTTTTCTTCCCATGCTTCCGCTCCATTTAATATATCAGTTTTACAAGCAATTATATCTTGCTATTTATACTTCTAACATATTTGTGTGATTTGTCAAATTTTGTATTCATTTTTTTTGTTTTTTTAGTCCCTCTCTAAAATTAAGCTAAAATATTAGTCTGATTTTCGGATAGAATCAGAGCGGAGCTGTCCGCATGCCGCTAGAATATCCTGTCCTCTTGGAGTACGAATAGGTGAGGCATATCCTGCTTTTGCAAGAATACCAGCAAAAGCTCGAACTCTTTTAGAAGAAGGTTCTTCAAAACAAGCCCCAGACCACTTATTAAAAGCAATTAGATTAAACTTTACTCCCATACCTTTAACTAATCTAATCAACTGTCTAGCATCTGCATCAGAGTCGTTTACATCTTTTAGCATTAAATATTCGATAGTGATGTATTGCCTTGAGCCTGTAATTTTCTGATAATCACGACAGGCTGACATAAGCTCTGCTATCGGATATTTTTTATTAATAGGCATAATTCTATCTCGAACATCATCGCTAGCTGCATGAAGGCTAATTGCAAGCTTTACCCCTAAATCTTCGGCACAACGGCGAATATTTGGAACGACTCCAGCAGTAGAGAGAGTTATTCTGCGTTTTGACATTGCAATCCCATCAGGATCCATAATAATTTTCACAGCTTTGACAACATTGTCATAATTGTTCAAAGGCTCACCCATGCCCATAAGCACAATGTTTGATAAAAACCTAGTCGTATCAGTAGGAGAAGGCCATTCACCATAAGAATCTCTAGCTACCATAAACTGCCCGACTATTTCCCCAGCAGTTAGATTTCTAACCAGCTGTTGAGTGCCTGTATTGCAGAATTTACAGTTAAAAGCACAGCCTATTTGAGAAGAAACACACACAGCCCCTCGGTCAGTTTCTGGAATATAAACGGTTTCAACTTCATTCTCATCATCAAAACCAAGCAGCCATTTTCTAGTTTTATCTTTTGAAGTTTGCTCACGAACAATTTTAGGACGCTCTACCACATATAAAGTTTCCATCAGAGCTTGAGATTTTTTTGACAATGAAGTCATCTTGGAAAAATCGGTTTCCCCACGAAAATAAATCCAATGCCATAGCTGTTTTTCACGAAAAGGTTTTTCCCCAACTTCCGTCAGTTTTTCCGTCAGCTCTGCATGAGAAAGCCCTATTAAATTGATTTTATTTTTTGTCATTAAATTTATAAACTCTAAAAATATATGTTTTTTTGCTTCATTGGTTGCTGTTTACCATGCAGATATAGTATATATAACTTAATAGTGGAATGTTTTTTATAATTGCCAAGGATTTAAAAGTCATGAAGTTTGTATATTCAGCCATTGTGCTAACCTTGCTTTCTGCTTGTAGTAGCACATGGGACGTTGAAGCCGTTCGTGGTATGAAAGCTCAAGGGTCTTTGTTCGACAAGGTTCTTAAACATGAATATACAGAGCTTGCCGCTGCTGAACGAGCAGAAGGTGATTGGAGAGACGCAGCTGCATTTTTAAGACGAGCAAGAACATCTGCTATTGGCGAATCCGTCAAACCAGAACACGTTTGGGAGCGTGATATTCCAAAAAAACGCATTGCTGAGCTTCGCAATGCACGTGCTAGACTTATCAGAGTCCTTGACGGCGGGGCTAGAGTTTATGTTCCTGAAGAAGCAGCTTTAGCTCAAGCAGGCTTTGACGGCTTGATGCAGGAAATGGAAGAAAACCTTAACGATGGCGATATTGAACGCTGTCGTAAAATTTACGATTCAGCTATGGATATTCTGGAAAGAAAACATATTACTCCTCCATATGCAGATAACAAATCAATCATCTATTTTGATTTTGGTAGCATAAAAATACAGCAAAAAATGCGTGAAATTCTTGGTAAAATCGCGATTTCATATAAACGAGAAAACCCTTCAAGCATTCTTGTTAGCGGACATGCTGACCGTGTCGGCACAAATCACAACAATTTTAAGTTGTCAAACAAACGAGCAAAAGCCGTTTCAAAAGCTCTTATAAAGGCTGGAATTCCTGCTTCAAAAATTGCAATAAAAGCTTTTGGAGAGCATCAGCCTGTCAAATCAACAAACGATGGAATCAAAGAAGCCGCCAACCGTCGTGTTGAAGTGTCTTTTCAGAAATAAAAATTTACAACTACTCCTGTCATCCTCGAGGAAAAGCCTCGGGGATTCAGACTTTCTTTTTCTGTTTTCTTTTTCTTACCAAAAGCCCTTTGGGCTGAGAATGACGTGGTGGTTTAATTACAGCTTGGCAAAGGCGTATTCAACAAGCGTTTCCATGATTTCACCCAGCCTTTGGAGTGAGTTGTATTTGAAACAATTTGAGTTTTGATACATGCTCCTGCTCCTGCTTTTTTAAGGTAGCTTTTTGAAACAAAAGAAGGAACGGTTTTATCTTTTGCTCCAAAGAAATGAATCTGCGGTATAAGCTTTAAATCTCTCGCAACATCAGCAGGATTAAGAGAACCAGTCAAAGGGCTGACTTTTGCTTTTTTGTTGAGTAGTTTATGGTCAAGGTTTCCAGCTATTGTACGAATACTTTTTACGTCATTTCTTTCAGCAGCAGCCAAAACAGCTACAGCACCGCCTCCCGAATATCCGAAAAGATGAACACTGGAAGCGTTTGCTCTTTCTTTACCCAAAGAAACAGCGTCATTAACCGACCTTATGACTTCTGGGGCAAATCTGTCGCACGTCCAGTAATTTTCATTGCACCGCCGATTTTTAGCCATTGAAACATATTGGCAAGGTCTTGCAATATAAAGAACATTCGGAGCAGAATCACGAACGGCAAGACGCAAAGCAATCGGATTTCTTGGTGTAGGATTGCCAGAAATTTGAGTTCTGTTTACCCAAGCTGCCCCATCTCCTTCGATATAAACATGCAAAGGTTTTTCTTGTGATTTGAATTTATAAAAAGCAGCAAGTACAAACGAATCTCCTTTGATTTCAGCAGATTTAAATCCATTCGCTTCAGCTAATTCATTTGCTAAATCAAAGCGACCCTCAATAGAAGAACAAGCTCCAATAAAAAATGGTAGCAGCACAGTTAGAAAACAAATTTTAAACATTTTTTTACTTCCTTTAATCACTTTTTTACTTCAAGAAGAGAGGTGTTATAACAGTATAGCTTGCTGTTAGCTATATCCCCGACATTGATTACTTCTGAAGGTTCTGTATCTGGAACAGCGTAAGTGTTTGCAAGCACAAGATTTTTTGCCGCAGGCATACAGACTTTTGCTTTTTCTGATATGCTGTCACATAAATAAAAAACAATAGTATCAGGCTTTAAGCTGCCTTTTTCAAATGCCTTAAAAGCATTGCCATAGCAAAGAGTAAGGTTTCCAACATTTCTACTGAAACACTTGCGGATTCTGCCCATCAGATATGGAAACGGTGAGATTTCATAAGCTATTATTTTTCTATTCGGAAAGGTCTTTGCTAATTTAATAGAAAGCCCTGCCCATGCAAAACCGACCTCAATAATAACTTCCCCATCAGGGTCGTACTTATGAATAGCATCAATCATTGCTTGGCAGGTTTTAGGAGTACTTGGAATCGGCGGAGAACCTGCAAACGGTGCTAATATAAAACTGAACGCAGTTGCTAATAATAAAACAATAAAAATAATTAAAGCTACATCAAGCATATATTTTCCAAACAGTCCTCACTGTCATTCTGTGTTTAATTCAGAATGACAGTGGTGCGATAACGTAGAACGGTTTTTTATCCTACAATCAAAGGAGCTATAATCAATGAAACTATAGCCATAACCTTAACAAGAATATTCATTGCAGGACCAGTTGTGTCTTTGAATGGGTCACCTACAGTGTCGCCTATGACAGTAGCATCATGAACCTTTCCGCCTTTTCCTTCACCTTCTATAATCCCGCTTTCAACGTATTTTTTAGCATTATCCCATGCTCCGCCAGAGTTAGCCATTAGCAGTGCAAAAATAACACCTGTCAACAATCCACCTGCAAGCAGACCTCCAAGAGACTCTGCTCCCATAGTAAAGCCTACAAGCACAGGAACACCAACTGCAACAATACCTGGTGCAATCATTTCATTCAAAGCAGCATTACTGGAAATTTCAATACATAGTTCTGTATCAGGCTTCTGATTTCCTTTGAGAATCTCAGGGTTTTCCCTAAACTGACGGCGTATTTCATCAACCATAAGACTAGCAGCCTTACCAACTGAAGACATGGTCATAGCAGCTGCAAACAAAACAGCCATAGCACCAAGAAAGAAGCCCATTATTACTTTTGGATCAGTAATATCCATGTAAAATGAATCAACTCCAAGAGTTTGAACAATTGACTGTTTATAAGCGACAAACAAAGCCAATGCAGTTAATGCAGCTGAACCAATAGCAAAACCTTTACCAGTTGCAGCAGTGGTATTTCCTATAGCGTCCAAAATATCAGTTGTTTTTCTTACTTTTGAATCAAGCCCTGCCATTTCTGCTATTCCGCCAGCATTATCAGCAACAGGTCCCATAGCATCAACTGTCATAGTCAAGCCAACCGTTGACAGCATTCCTACGGCTGCAATTGCAATTCCGTATAAACCTGCAAAATGATGAGAAGCGAAAATCGCACACACAATAATAAATATAGGAACAACACAGGACTCAAGCCCTACTGCCATTCCTGCAATAATATTTGTTGCGGGCCCTGTTTTTGAAGCCTCAATAATTTTATAAACAGGCTTAGATGAAGTGTAATATGTACTTGCTTTACCAATAGCAACACCGCCAATATTACCTGCAAGTATTGCCCAGAATATATTCATTCCATAGCCCATATAATTAATAACTATTGCTGCAAAAGCTAAGAATAAAATAGCTGCTGTTGCATCTGAAAACTCAAGAGCCACTTTTGGGTGCATTCGTTTAAAAATAATCATGCCGTAAATAGCAATTATGGAAGCAACTAATCCAACCATAGCAAGCAAAAGAGGTAATCCAAGCAACATTTCACGAACAACGCTAGCCCCGAATGTTTTTTCTATACTCGCTGCTGACATAGTTCCTGCAATTGTAATCGTAGCGACCATTGCACCTACATATGATTCGTAAATATCTGCTCCCATTCCTGCAACATCGCCAACATTATCGCCAACATTATCAGCTATAACTCCTGGGTTACGAGGGTCATCTTCAGGAATTCCTGCTTCAACTTTTCCAACTAAATCAGAACCGACATCAGCAGCTTTTGTATAAATACCACCGCCTATACGAGCGAAAAGAGCGATTGAAGAAGCTCCCATTGAAAAGCCTAGAATATTCGGAAGTGTTTCAGAAAGAGCAGATGCATCTTGTACAAACAAGTAATAAAGAGAACCAAGCCCTAACAATCCCAAGCTAGCAACTGTAAGCCCCATAACTGCGGCAGAATTAAAAGCAACCTGCAAAGCAGCTCCTACTCCGTCAGAGGCGGCAGCAGCAGTTGTTCTGGAGTTTCCTTTGGTTGCAGCTTTCATACCGACATATCCAGCCAAAGCTGAAACAAAAGCTCCTAATACAAAAGTTAATGCAGTCTGCCAGTTAAGAAGCCATACAAGTAAACAAGCTACAAAAACTACAAAGACAAAAACTCTTTTGTATTCAGCTTTCAGAAAAGTCATTGAACCTGCATGAATAGCTTTTGAAATTGCTCTCATTTCTTTATTGCCAGCGTCTACTTGTTTTAAACGAAAATAAGTAAACATAGCAAGCAACAGCCCCATTATGCCAACAACAGCTGATACAATTCCAATCTGCATTATTAAATATACTCCCTGAAAAGCTTTGATTCTCTAAATTGTAATATTAAACTACAGTTCTTAAGTCTTTAACGAAAGCATATTTTTAATATATATTGATTTAAACTGGACTTGCTTCTAAGAAACCTGCAAAAAGGTACTGTAATAAGGGATTTGCAATATGTATTTTTTTTCAAAACTTGCCGTTATTATTCTTTGGCTAATACTGTTTACATCGCCTGCATATGCAAAAAGAAACAATATGTTTCGTGCAACCTGCATTCAGTATTCTGAGCTTTACAGCAAGGTAATAAACAATTCTGAAAAAGCTTCTTATGAAGATATAGCTGATTTTTCAACACTAGCGGGGCTTGCCGTAGGTTATATTTCAGCTTTACAGAATCTTTCAGGTTTAACTCTTATTCATAAAAACAGAACAGAAATGACGCTTTTAACTGAGCTTTGCAACTTTTGTATGGCGAATCCTGCCATTCCATATGAAGATGCAGTAAGAACTGTTACAGATACATCTGGTGTTGTTAAAACAATAAAGTCTCTTGAGAAAAATAAATATCAACAACAGCAAACACAAAAAAAGTAATTTTTAGAAAAATTAAAAATCTTTCTTTTATAGCAAGTAGTATTATAATTTGTTTTTGTTGTTTTAAAGAGGTCAAGCATGATTTCAATTCTTCGTGCAAAAGAAAGAGGTCGAACCAAAAACAAATGGTTGGATAGCAGACACAGCTTTTCACGTAAAAACTATAATTGTTTCAGTGGTAGCCCAAGATTTACAGACTTTGCTTCAATTCAGGTTATTAATGAAGATACAATAGCCGCTGGAGAAGGTTTTGATTCTCATTTCCATGAAAATGTTGAAATTATAAATTATGTTTTAAGCGGCACTTTAAAATGTGAAGACAGCCTTGGTAATATTTCAAATATTACAGCTGGTGATATTCATTATATAAGTGCTGGTGCGGGAATTACTCATAATGAGTATAATGCATCTCTTTCCGAACAGCTTCATTTCCTTCAAATATGGATAGCACCGAAAGAAAAAAAACTTCCT
>DAOWDM010000227.1 GCA_030639035.1 Alphaproteobacteria bacterium | reverse complement strand
TTTACAAACGCCCATCACCAGAAAAGAACTGGCAGCCTGTAACAATCGACCTAGCAGCAGCATAAAGGCGAAACGTGGGGCTTTTAAGCCCTGCGTCGGCGGAGAGATAGTCTTCCCGTCCTGATGAGCCAGACTTAGCTTAAATAAGGAAAAACAAATGATTCTTTTCTATGCAATAGGAGCAGTCGCCAGCAGTTTTGCACTAGGCGTTGTCTCTGGTTATCTGATTTTTACGGATAAAAAATGACAGAACAGCTTTCAGATAGAGAACGCCAGCCATGCGAGGTTTGGACTCGTGTCATGGGCTATCATCGCCCTGTGTCTGAATTCAACAAAGGCAAAAAGGTTGAGCATAATGAACGGCAGATGTTTGTTGAGCCTCAAGCAAAAAAGGAAGCAGCATGAGAAACCCAATGTTGGCAAAGGTTCATATCGCTAAGAAAGAGCTTAATCTTGATGATGAGACTTACCGCAGTGTAATTCAACGGATTGCAGGCAAACAAAGCTCAGGAAAATGCACTGACAGACAGTTGACGAAGGTGCTGGAGGAATTCAAACGTCTCGGCTGGAAGCCTTCCAAAAAACAAATATTCAAAAAAGCTGTCAATCCTCAAGCAAGAAAAATCTATGCCTTGTGGGGCGAGTTAAAACGCTTAAAAGCCGTAGAAAACGGAGACAGAAAGGCTTTGCGAGCATTTGTAAAACGTATGACAAACAAAGAAGCCCCTGAATGGCTTCTTCCGCAAGAGTCATATCTGGTCATAGAAGCATTAAAAAAATGGATAGAAAGGGTGGAATAAATGACGGAAACTGGTCTTACAGGAGTTCTTGACTTTATCGCACAGGCTACGTCTGTGGCGGTGGCGTTAGAGCTTGCCTGCAAGGTCGGAGGAACTGAAATTTCTATTCCTAAAAACCCAAATCTCGACAGTCCGCTTTCAAAGATTGTCGGGCTTGAAAACGCATTAAAAATCACAAAAGAAATCGGACACGGCAGACTGCTTATTCCAATGGCAAACATGAGAGGCGAAGCCGCCAGAAGAGCCAAAGCCGCCAAACTCCTAGACCAAGGCTTATCCGCCCCAGAAGTAGCTCGAACCGTAGGAATCCACGAAAGAACCGTCCGCCGAGTCCGTAAAAGAATTAAAGAAGATACATTGCCATTGTTTGATTAAAAAGAATTAAGATATAGACAGGGATGGAAATTTTTATGATAATACTATCAGAGGTTTAGAATCTTTTTTAGGGAAATAAAAAAATATGTCTTACGAAACAGCATTAAAAATAGTCGATATAGTAGATGGAATAAATAAGAAATATTTATTACCTGCAATTCAAAGAGAACTTGTTTGGAAACCAGAACAAATAGAAATGCTTTTTGACAGTTTAATGCGAGATTACCCCATTGGTTCTTTCCTATTCTGGAGTGTAGAAAACAAAAGAGTTAAAGATTTTAAGTTCTATGAATTTATCAGAGAATATCATGAGAAAACAAACAAACATAATGCAAAAGCAAATATAAATGGAAGACAAAACATTACAGCAATACTTGATGGACAACAAAGGTTAACCTCTCTTTTTATAGGTCTTAAAGGTTCTTATTCATATAAGACATATAGAATGCGAGCAGATAATCCAAGAGCATACACTGAAAGAAAACTCTATATAAACTTAGTTAGAGAGGCTAAGGATAATTCTGGTAAAAAATACAACTTTCAATTTCTTACAGAAGATGAAGCGAATATAAAAGATACTGATAATTACTGGTTTTGTGTAGGAGAAATATTAAACTTTAAAGAATACTCCGATATAACAAATTACCTAATTGCTAATATAACTTATAACGATGACTACAACTACAATAAACAGCAAGGATTGCTCTCCAATAGAATACTCTCTCGATTATACGAGGTTGTTCATGTAAAAGGCATAATAAGTTATTATCAGGAAAAAAGCCAAGAGCTAGACAAGGTACTTAATATTTTTATAAGAATAAATAGTGGAGGTACAGAATTAAGTTACTCAGATTTATTGCTTTCTATTGCAACAGCACAATGGAAAGAAAAAGATGCCAGAGCAGAAATAATTAAGATTACAGACGAAATAAACGATATAGGAGATGGGTTTAATTTTAGCAAGGATTTTATTTTAAAATCATGTCTTGTTCTAAATGATTTTAAAAATATTGCTTTTAAAGTTGATAATTTCAACAACAAAAATATGGCAAAAATAGAAAAAAATTGGGATAGTATTACTAGCTCAATCAGGCAAGCTGTTCAGCTTGTTTCTTCTTTTGGGTATAACAAGCAAACACTAAAATCAAACAATGCAGTTATTCCAATTGCCTATTTTTTGTATAACAATGAACTAACGGATAGTTTTGTATCTTCTACCAAAAACGCTAAAGATAGAAAAAACATCAAACGATGGCTTGATTTATCATTGATAAAAAGGGTTTTTGGTGGACAATCGGATAATATTTTAAAAAAAATTAGAAAAATTATAGCAAAGGACGAAACGTCTTCTTTTCCTTTAGAGCAAATCA
>DAOWDM010000189.1 GCA_030639035.1 Alphaproteobacteria bacterium | reverse complement strand
CGCCCGTCGTTTGATGTTATTGGAGAGTTGGCTGAAGAATGCACTGCTCCGCTTTGTTATGGCGGAGGACTTAACAGCCTTGATGATATTCGGCGTGTTTTTGAAATAGGCGTTGAAAAAGTCATACTTAACAGTGCATTAGCTGCAAACCCAGAGCTTTTGCATGAAGCATCTGATGCTTTTGGAAGTCAGGCTGTTGTTGTGTCAATAGATGTCAAAAAAACCATGTTCAAAGGCTATCAAGTTTATGCTTTTAATGGGAAAAAACCTTTGAAAACAGACCCTGTAACATACGCAAAACAGGTTGTTAAAAACGGAGCAGGGGAAATATTTATCAACTCAATTGACCGAGATGGAACAATGACAGGATATGACATTGAGCTTATTAAGTCAGTCAGCAATGCTGTAGATATTCCTGTAATAGCCTGTGGTGGTGCAGGACAGCAAAAAGACCTCGCAATTTCAGTTAAACAGGGGGATTGTTCCGCCGCAGCAGCAGGAAGCATTTTTGTTTATAGAAGTGTAGAACGCGGTGTTCTGATAAATTTCCCAACACAAAATCAGCTTGAAGAATTGTTTTCCTGAATGCGTAAATTAAAAACAAGTTCATCTTCAATTGGGTAGCCGTAACGTATAAGTTCTGGGAATATTATTTTTGTTGCTGTAAATTTTTGTTCTTGCGTTAGGTTTTTACGTCCTTTTCCAACATTGCGTGCAGATATGCTCATTTTAAGCTGTTCGTGAGAACCGCTTTTTAGAGTGTCTGCCATTTTTTCTGCCATATTTTCGGAATCAAGCATATCTTCTGTAAATTCAAGATCAATGAAATCGCATATTTCTTTCATTTTTTCGGATGGATTTGATACTAATTCCTCGTATTTGACAGTCATGAAATTTTCAGGAAACAACGTTTCAAAACGCCTGCATATATTTACCGACCTTACCCAGCGGTTTGCTGCTTCTGGCACGTTGTCATAGCGTTTTGCCTGTAAACATGAAAACACGAAATCATATCCATCTCGTAACATATGAACAAACTTGCCATTTGGATAAAGAGAAAGAAGCTCTGGTAAACTAAAGGCATTCATAGGAGTTTTATCACCCCATATTTTTGCTTTGGGGCTATGTTTTGCGGCATGAAATTTGAAAAAACCATCAAGAATTACTGCGAGGCTTCTTTTGCTTTTTTCTGTTAATTTTAGCTGTTTACGTAGCTTGGTAAGAGAAATCTCAAAAGTGTAAAACTCATTGTGATTTTCAAACAGGTCAAGCACTATATCTACAAGTTCTTCCCATGGCATAAACTGAAACATCTCGAAATTTAGGACACAGTTCCCCAGAACATAAGTCTCAGGTGGAATGTGTATATCAGTGTTTGCTATTAAAATACGTCTTACCAGAGATGTTCCTGAACGCCCCGCACCAGTAATAAAAAACGGATTATAAGTATCAGATGAAGTTCTTAACGGAATACTGATTTTTGTACTGTTATTTTTAATTGGAAAAAGATTTTCTCTATCAGCCGTCCATACCCATTTAGCAGTCTCTTTCATTGGTTGCTTCCATTGCTTGCTTTCAATCGTATCCAAATATTTAAATGCTGAACTTGGGAGCAAACCTGCAAGTATCAGGCGTGTAAGGTCTGACTTTAGTGGTATTCCATGCTCCATCAGAATTTCAAGACGCATGTATTGAAGATAATCAGGTAAAATCTCACCATCAGGAATGGTTAAATCATTAAAGAAATAATGAGGGTAATAGTCAAAATCACCTCTTTCCGAACGCTCCACATCATCAAGCATTCTCTTGGCAACCATATTTCTGTCGCCGTATTGTTTTACATAAACAGCTCCTGCTTCGGCGAGTTTGATTCTTAAATCTTTGTCTGTAAGCACACGTTTCATTTGCTCATAAAGATTTGAAGGCTCAATATGCATTACAGGGCGTTCTTTTGGATCTGGCAGCGGAACAACTCCATCGTGATTGCCAGCTAGAACAGCACAGCCGCTTGCCATTGCTTCATAAGCTAGAACCGCAGGAAAATGAGACATTTCATCAACTAGAACATCTGCATCTGTTAATGCTTCTAATATTTCCTTATGCGGAACTTTATGGAGCATTTTAAAATCAAAATTTATTCCTTCTGCTTTTAGTCGTTCAACACATTCAAGTACAAGATCCGTCCGTTTAAAACCTTTGTTTGAAGGTGTATGGATAACAACTGGGACATCTCTTGCTGGTATGTTGAATGTAAAATCGTCAAGATTTATAGGCAGTCCAAAACTTTGATATGGACGAGACTGAAGTCCGCTTTGTTCTGGCACACTGAAAATTGTTGAGGCATAACGTTCTGCCATTTGAACATTGTGCATTTTGTTGGCAAAGGTGTCCCAATAAACACCTTGTTTGATAGGTTGAACAATAGAATTAGATGTATTTTTAAGGCTTTCTTTCCTCATATATGGCGGAAGATGCCCCCCCCATTCTTTCCACATTGGTTCGGCCGCAGCCCAGTGCCTTACTTCAGAACCACAAAAAAAGCTTGTTATTTTTTTACCATGTTCTTTTAATATTGGGAAATCCATGTTTCCCTGAAAGAAGCTTTGACCTGCAATAAAAACATAAAGGTCAAAACTTAGCATCCATTCTTGAAAATCAGGCGGAATATTGTTTATAGAAACAGAATCATCATCTCCAATGTTAAAAGAAATTTTATCTCTTACATTTTTGATAATGCGATCATATTCAAAATGAGGGTAAAATTGATGTTTTTTCCAAACAGCTGTTTCTACATGATGACCAAGGTTTCTGAAGCCTTCTGCAAGGTTTGTAACAACTGCTGCTATATCATGGGTTCCAATAAAAATACGCATTATTTAAAATGTACCTTTAGCAGTGTAGCGTGTGTAAA
Source organism: Alphaproteobacteria bacterium (assembly GCA_030639035.1). Classification (GTDB taxonomy): domain Bacteria; phylum Pseudomonadota; class Alphaproteobacteria; order DAOWDM01; family DAOWDM01; genus DAOWDM01. The sequence goes on along the minus strand of DAOWDM010000189.1, from coordinate 1,824 downwards.
ATGTTTTTGGTATTTTGCCAAGTTTATACAGTACCCAAAACAACCATCTGAATTTTTCAAAAAATGGTTTATATGTTTTAAATTCAGTGTAGTCGTGATATGGAGCGTTTATTATTTTCTCAAATTCTTCATCAGAGAAATTCAGTCGTTTCTTGATAATTTCAACTATTTCCTCATCTTCTATGCGAGGTTCATTTATCAGTCTTTCGCCTTCTTGTCGTGATATTTGACCTGTTCTTACCTGAGCAGCATAACCGATAATATTATAGTCAATATTATATCGGTTTGGAAAATAATAAGTAAAAAGAAATCTTGACCATCTGTTTTCGTAATGATGACCTCCATACCACTCCCACCCGAATTCTTTTGTCAGGAATTTCTTTGCCTCCTCTTTGTCATAGTCGATATGGTATAATGGTCGTATTCGTTTTATGCCTTTAATAGCAGTCCAGTTAAGAAACTTGAACATGGTTAGGTTTGGATAGGTTTTTCGTTTCACTGAACCATATTTATTATGAACGCTTTCGATATATTTCCCGTCCATATAAACCCAATTCATTGGTGTCATTCCTTCTGTGCGGAAAGAATGTCCTTCAACAATATACTTAAGCCCATATTTTGCAGCTATTTTATAAAGAACAGTAATGAAGGCAATATCTGTCGGAATATCTATGTCCTTAACACCTGCAAGCAGAAAAGATTTTATAATATCATCAAATTCTTTGTTGTTGACGACATAAGTCTCTAATTCTACGCCAAGCTTATCAAGGACAGTGTAAATATTCTGAGTAGCTATTGATGAATTCCATGTATTGTCAAAATGAACAGCAAGAGGACGAACGCCATGTTCAACTAGTTTGTAAATAAGAAAAGATGAGTCACAACCTCCGCTAACACCAACAATGCAGTCGTATTTTTTGCCTTTGCCGCTTTTCTTTACCTCATCAAGCTGTTCCTTTAAAAGGCGTTCACCTTCTTCACCAAGCGGATTTTCTTTTTCCATTTGTTCAAAGAAACGGCAGTAATTACATATTCCTTCTTTATCAAAAGTAATATTTGGGAATGTTTCATCATAAAGGCAACGCTGGCAGGTCTGAATATTTTTTGCTGTCATTTTTCTATTATACTTCGTTTGTTTTTGTAAGTTGCATCGTAGCAAATATTTATACTAATATGAAAGGACGATTTTTAGATTTTTAAAAAGAATGGGCAATACATGGAAAACAATGATTTTACTGATACATTAGAATATTGGAACAGGCGTTATCGTGAGGGAGGGCTTTCTGGACGTGGTTCTTGCGGAGAGTATGCAGAAATAAAAAACAAACTTATAAACTCTTTTATTGTCGAGAAGAATGTATCTTCTGTTATTGAGTTCGGCTGTGGTGACGGGAATGTTCTTGCGAGGGCAGAATACCCACATTACATAGGTCTTGATATAGCAGAAGGTGCAGTTCTTCTTTGCAAAGAAAAATTTAAAAACGATAAAACAAAAAGCTTTTTTTGGTATAATCCAGACTGTTTTATTGATAATCAAAATATTTTCAGTGCAGATTTGGCGTTGTCGTTGGAAGTTATTTTTCACCTTGTTGAGGACAAAGTATACAAGCAATACATGACTCACCTGTTTTCTGCAGCGAAAAAATATGTGATTATACTTTCAAGTAACTCTGAAGATAAGCTGGTTACAGGTCCTCATGTGAAGCATCGCAAATTTACTGATTGGGTGGAAGATAATTGCCCTGAATGGAAACTAGCAGAAAAAATTGTTCACCCTGATCAGGAAACAAATTTCTCAGATTTTTATATATTTAAAAAGTAACT
>DAOWDM010000085.1 GCA_030639035.1 Alphaproteobacteria bacterium | reverse complement strand
ATCAATAGCCTCTGCTCCACCTTCTTCTGCTAACACTTTAGTGATAGCGGCTGTTAGTGTAGTCTTACCATGATCAACATGACCAATAGTACCAACATTACAGTGTGGCTTCGTCCGTTCAAATTTCTCTTTGGCCATAATCCAAGAATCCCTGCTTGCTATAATAAAATCTTTAATGAAAGACTGGAGCGGGTGAAGGGGATCGAACCCTCACAACCAGCTTGGAAGGCTGGGGCTCTACCATTGAGCTACACCCGCTTAACCATTCTGAGCATCACCGAACACATTTCCGTTATGAAATGGTGGAGGGGATAGGATTCGAACCTATGTAGACATACGTCGACAGATTTACAGTCTGTTGCCTTTAACCACTCGGCCACCCCTCCTAAAGGCGACACTAATTGGAAATTTTCCAATCAATCAATAACAGCAGAAAATGAAATTTCAGCCCATTTGTCAACTTCAAAAATAATATTTAGTGCATATTATTTCATTTTCTGCATAATTCCACACAACAGAAAACAAAAAAAGGAAAGAAAAAATGCAGAAAAAGAGAAGCGTAAGCAAGCAAAACCGCCACCAACTGGATACAAACGACAATGTTCAGTGGCATCAAAAAAAATCTTATGAAAAAAAATCAAAAAGAAAAAAAAATACATCGAATATATGGCTTTATGGGAAACATTCCGTTATGTCAGCCCTTGCGAATCCCAAAAGAGATTGTATTCGACTTTTAACCTCGAAAGAATCGGAAAAAGAAACCAATGAAATTGCAAAACTGATAGAAAACAGGTCGAGTCTTTATGTTGAAATTTTACCTCGCATAGAAATAGCATCTTTTCTTCCTGATGGAGCGGTACATCAAGGTTTTGCTTTGAATGTTTCTCCTTTACAGAATATCCATATTGAAGACGTATGTAAAAATACAGAAGAAAAATCAGTTGTAGTAGTCCTTGATCAAGTTACAGACCCTCATAATGTAGGTGCTATATTAAGATCTGCGGCAGCTTTTAATGCTCTTGCTGTTATTGTTGCAGACCGTCATGCTCCTGAAGAAAGTGGAGTCATTGCAAAATCAGCCTCTGGTGCAATTGAGAAAATTCCTCTTATAAGAGTCTCAAATCTTGCACACTCTTTAAAAAAACTAAAAGACTCTGGATTCTGGTGCGTTGGTCTTGATGCAAATGGAAAAGAAAACATCTCTAAAGCTGAATTGCCTGATAAAACTGCTTTAATATTTGGATCAGAAGGAAAAGGCTTAAGAAGGCTTACGTTAGAAAACTGTGATTTTCTAGTTCGGCTACCTATCTCAGATAAAGTGGAAAGCTTAAACGTTTCTAATGCTGTTGCTATTACATTATACGAGACAACGAAATGGGGCGAATGATCGGGATCGAACCGACGACATCTGGTACCACAAACCAGTGCTCTAACCGACTGAGCTACACCCGCCATAGGAAAGTTATGTTTTATTTAGCCGTCTTAACTCATTTCGTCAAGCAATTCAGGTGTTTTTCTGATATAAAGTTTAAAAAAAATATAGAATTTGCTAATTACATTTCATTTTCAACAGGATATAAGCATTATTAGCAACGATTTTATGGAATTTGTAAAATGAAAAAAGTAGAAGCAATTATTAAGCCTTTTAAGCTAGACGAAATAAAAGATGCTCTGCATGAACTTGATATTCAGGGAATAACTGTTACCGAGGTAAAAGGATTCGGAAGACAAAAAGGTCATACTGAACTATACCGAGGAGCTGAATATGTTGTAGATTTTCTGCCAAAAGTTAAAATCGAGGTTGTAATTCACGATGATTTGCTTGAACGGACGGTTGAAACTATCCAGCAAACTGCCCATACTGGCAGAATAGGCGATGGAAAAATATTTGTTTATAATATTGAAAATGCAATTCGTATTAGAACAGGCGAGCATGGCGAGGACGCTATTTAATACTATCAAAATAAAAGGATAATTTTTATGTCTGAAAGAAAACTAGATGCTGACAGCGTACTAGAACTCATCAAAGAAGAAAACATAGAGTTCGTTGACTTTCGTTTTACAGATCCAAAAGGAAAATGGCAGCACACAACTCAACATGCGTCTACAATAGACGAGGATCTTCTTGAAGAAGGCGTGATGTTTGACGGTTCTTCTATCGAAGGCTGGAAAACAATAAACGAATCAGACATGCTTTTGAAACCTGACTGTTCAACTGCCGTTCTTGATCCTTTTGCTGCTCAGCCTCTTTTAGTTTTGACGTGCGATGTTTTAGAACCAGCTACAGGGCTAGCTTATGACAGAGATCCTCGCTCGGTCGCAAAAAAAGCAGAAATTTATCTTTCATCAACAGGCATTGCAGATACAGCATACATTGGAGCTGAACCAGAATTTTTTGTTTTTGATGATGTTCGCTTTAATATAAGCATGAACGATATGTTTTACAGGCTTGATTCTGACGAAAGCCCAACTTCTACATCTAAGGAATATGAAGAAGGCAACCACGGACACCGTCCTCGTGAAAAAGGCGGATACTTCCCTGTTGCTCCAGTCGATTCGGGCAACGATTTGCGTGCAGAAATGGTTTCTGTAATGAAAGAAATGGGAATTCCTGTTGAAAAACATCACCATGAAGTTGCCCCTTCTCAACATGAAATAGGCTATAAATTCGCACCACTTACCGAAGCAGCAGATATGCTTCAAAAAGCAAAGTATGCTATTCATAATGTAGCTCACTCTTACGGCAAAACAGCAACTTTCATGCCTAAGCCTGTTTTCGGAGATAACGGTTCAGGGCTGCATACACATCACTCATTGTGGAAAGACGGCAAACCTTTGTTTGCAGGTTCTGGCTATGCTGATTTATCGGATAATGCTCTTTATTACATCGGCGGTATTATCAAACATGCAAAGGCGTTAAATGCTTTCACCAACGCATCAACTAATAGTTACAAAAGGCTGATTCCCGGATTCGAAGCTCCTGTTCTGCTGGCTTATTCTGCTCGCAACCGCTCGGCTGCTTTAAGAATTCCTTGTTCAACCAGCCCTAATGGGAAACGTGTTGAAGTGCGTTTTTCAGACAGTTCAGGCAATCCGTATCTTGCTTTCGCTGCAATGCTAATGGCTGGGATTGACGGTATTAAAAACAAAATTCACCCTGGAGATCCAATAGATAAGAATCTCTATGATTTACCTCCAGAAGAATTAAAAGAAGTTCCAACAGTATGTCATGGATTACGTGAAGCTTTGGATTCGCTTGAGGCTGATTGTGAGTTCCTCAAAAAAGGCGATGTGTTTACAGATGAAATGCTTAAAAGCTACATAAAGTTGAAATGGGAGGAAGTTTACAATTTTGAACACACTCCTCACCCATTAGAATTTAGTATGTATTATTCTATTTAAAGCTATAACTAAAGTTATATATTGCAAGTATGACCTAAGCAGTATGGCTTAAGACAGTCTATTTACAAGACTTTAAACATTGTATAGTTAAATATATAAAGTAAAAAGATTTATAAACAGGAGAAAACAAATGTCAAATACTAGATATAACGACGAATCAGGTCGTTCAATGATTGAAATGCTTGGTGTTCTTGCCATCATCGGAGTTCTTAGTGTCGGTGGTATTTCAGGCTATACATCAGCAATGTCAAAGTTCAAAATCGGAAAAAGTCGTGATCAGATTCAACATCTGATTGTTAGCATTAAAAACCTTTATGCAACACAAGCTGACTATGCAGGTGCAAGCGTTACATCTTTGATAACACATGATGTAATTCCACTTGACATGAGAGCATCTGCAACTACTGCTGTGAGTCCTTATGGTAGTGCTGTTAAGATAGGTAAAGATGCAGCTGGAGCAGCTGTTATAGCTGGAGGTCTTGAATTCATGATTACATATGAAGGTCTTCCTCTAGATGCGTGCATAGCACTTGCAACAAACAATTGGGGTGATGCTTCTGGTTCTGGTCTTGTATCAATTACAGTAGGTACACATGCGGCCTTTACTTGGACTGCAGGAACACTACCCGTTTCATTGGCTGATTCAACAAGTGCATTAGCCTGCGTAACTGCTTCTACTCCTGTTTCCTTGGCTTTTAGATAAGCTTAAGCTTATTACAATCTAGGAAATCAAACAAAAACGGCGTCTTTATTCAAGGCGTCGTTTTTTTATGGCTATGTTGTTGCTATTTGACACATTAGAGCATTTAGGCACTGTTATTGTGCGTTTCCCTCCGCTGTCATTGCTGTAGATGTCAACTAATTCGATGACAGTTTTTTTGTAATAGTAATTCTTTTAAACTCAATCGTCATCCTGAATTTAGCTCAGGATCTACTACTTCTTTTAACCGTCAGAAAAAAGTAGATCCTGAAACGAGTTCAGGATGACGGCTTTTCTGTCATCGAATTAGATAACATCTACAATTCTCACCACGCAGCGGTTGGAATCCTGTTCTTACTAACCAACACTAAATCCTCAAAAGTTGCACCTTTGAGGATTCAGCAGGTTATTTCAAAAACATTATACAGCGTTTAATTTTTGAATAAATCCTTCAACTTCTTCTTTTAACCCTGTAGCTTGTTTACCAAGTTCTTCCGAAGCTTTTAAGACATCATTTGAAGCATTACCTGTTTCTTGTGCGGACTGGTTCAATCCTACAACATTTGATGTAACTTCCTGTGTGCCGTTAGCTGCTTCTTGAATGTTTCGAGATATTTCAGTAGCAGCAGCACTCTGCTCATCAACAGAAGAAGCAATCGTTGTAGTAGTAACGTTGATTTCTTCAATAGTATTGCCAATTAACTGTATAGCATCAACAGCAGTAGCAGTTGAATCTTGAATGCCAGTTATTTGAGATGCGATTTCTTCAGTTGCTTTTGCTGTTTGACCTGCAAGATTTTTCACTTCACTGGCAACAACGGCGAAGCCTTTGCCCATATCTCCAGCTCTCGCAGCTTCAATTGTAGCATTAAGGGCAAGAAGATTCGTCTGATTTGCAATATCTGTAATCATACTTACAACATCACCTATTTTTGTTGCAGCTTCAGACAGACCTTGAACAAGCTTGTTAGCATTCTTAGCTTTTTCAACAGCATCTAAGGAGGTGCTTGTAGCAGCTTCTACCTGTTGACCTATTTCAGCAATAGATGCACTAAGTTCTTCTGTCGCAGAAGCAACTGTCGCTACATTTGCTGTTGCTTCTTCTGAAGCTGCCGCAACACTTGTTGCCTGTGAAGAAGTCTCTTCGGAAATAGAGGCCATAGATTGAGCTGTTGCTTGCATTTCAGTTGCAGCAGAAGATATTGTTTCTACTATATTTGCAATATTTGTTGTAAAATCGCTAATAGTTTCATCAGTTTTTTTACGTTTTTCTTCTTCTAACTGCCGTACTTTTTCCTCTTCTTTCCTTTCTTCTTCTTTTCTTAGTTTTTCTTTTTCTTCTGCTTCTTTTCGTTCTGCTTCAAGTCTGTCCATTTCAATAGAATTTTTCTTAAATACCTCTAAAGTGCGGGCAAGGTCTCCTACTTCGTCTTTATAATGAGTCCCTTTTACTTCAATGTTTTTATTACCCTCTGCAAGTTTCATCATGTTTTGTGTTGTAAGACTTAGCGGAATAGTAATTCCTCGGCTGATAAACAATGATATAGCTGAAGCTATGACAAGAATCCCAAGAATAATACTTCCTACTTTATAAACTTGTTCCATAAAAATCTTGTTAATGTCATCGATATAAATACCAGAACCTATTATCCAGTCCCATGACCTGATACCTTTTACATATGAAAGCTTATCTACAGGTTTTTCTTCGCCTGGTTTTGCCCACATATAGTTTACAAAACCTTCGCTGTGATTTCTTACTGTGTTAGCAAATTCTACAAAAATTCTTTTGCCGTTCGGGTCTTTGAAGTCAGATAAATCTTTCCCATTTAGTTGAGGACTCATTGGGTGCATTACCATTACAGGTTTCATGTCGTTAATCCAGAAATAGTCGGATTCTTCATACCGCAATTTCTTTACAGCTGATTTTGCAGCATCTTGTGCCTGCTCTTTTGTCATAATTCCGTTTTTTTCCATATCTACATAATGATTTATTAGCGAATATGTACTTTCAACAAGATGTCTTGTTTTTATTTGCCTAGCCTCAACAAGAGTTTGTTTAACAACAGACAAGCCATACCAGCCAACTACAAGCATTCCAACAGCAGACAATATGACTATAAATAAAAGACGAGTGTTAATTTTGAAATTACGAATAGATTTTGAATTATTAGCAGTCATTGAGCCATTAACAGATGTTGAACCACTCACAGATACAGAATCACGAACAAACATATAACAATCCTCCAACAAGGTTGTAGTGAAAGGTTGTATATTATAAGGCGAAACACTCGATAGTTGCTATATAGCCAATAGATATATGACTCTTTTTGTTACATCAAAAATCGCTATAAAGTTTTTAAGATTTTTCTTCTTTTGCTATGCGGATAATTGTAAAAATATAAATTATTGTTACTAGCGAAAAACGCCAGCCTGTAACTGGGTGCATACCAAAAAGCACAAAAACCATGTTTGCAATCATCATTGGAGTAATAGCGATAGCTGCGATTCTAACTCTTTGAATAAAATCCAGCTTTATTTGCATAAAAGAGGCAATAAACATGGAAAGAAAAGCCATAACAAAAACATAAACCATCTTGTATGCCCAAAAAAACAAAACGCCAATCGGGTATCCAAACAATTTCATATACGAATTGAAATCAACCATAAATCTTTTGAAATTATCACTAGTGATTTCCGCTTCTTTTATATCTCTAAGGTCTATAATACTTGTTTCATAATCTTTGTTTTTAATTATAAGACTTCTTTTAGTCAGTAGCAGTTTTACATCAAGTTTATTAATATCAGAATTAGAATACGTCTTTTTTGTATCAATAATTGCTCGAGTCTTGCCGTTAATATCTATGATTTTATAAGGTTGTGCTGCATTACAATCTGCTGTGCCGTTTTTGATACTGATGTCAGGAATTTGCTCAATTACAAACATTCCTTCAGTTCTATATATTTCCTTGTATGCATCAACGAGACCTAAATACACAGGAATCATTACAACAGCCGATAATAAGAGCAGATACAAAGCTCCAGTTCCATACCACTTAAATACAACCTCACGATATAGACGCTTGTTATAAAATGCTCCATAAAAGGCTTGTAAATACATTTTTAGAATAGAAAGCATTTTATTTTTTCCATTGATTAGAGGCATAAACGATAGCCTTTAGGTTCTGTAAGCAATATTTCAGCCTTGGAGGCATCTGATTCTATTTTCTTACGCAGTTTGCAAATATGAGTCTCAAGAGTATGCGTTGTAACTTCTGGATTATATCCCCATACCTCATGTAGCAGGACGTCTCTGTCTACTCTTTGTCCTTTTGAATCATGCAGATATTTTAGTATTTCCACTTCTTTTTCGGTTAAACGTATTTCTTGACCTGTTTTTTCATCAACAAGCTGTTTTGTAAGCAGCTGCAGTTTATAATGTCCTACAGGAATTATACTATCTCGGCTATTTTCATATTTAAGCAGCAATTCTTTTATCAGATTCATCAAAGAAACCAAGCGAAACGGTTTTTGCAAAATTTCATCTGCACCTGTCGCTATATTTGGCTGTTTCCCATTGTTAGAGGCAAGCATAATTATTGGTATTTTAACATTCTCAGCACGAAAACGGTCGCATAATTCATAACCGCTACCATTTGAAATCTCTGATGAAATTATTATCAAATCAAAATCTGTTTCTTTTGCTGTTTCCAAAGCAGAAGCTATAGAATCTCCTTTTACAAACACAGAAAAGCCATCAAGAGACTCCAGCAGTTCAACCAGCACTTGTCTTAAAGGCTCGTCGCTTTCAATTAAAAATATTTTTTTATCTGACATTATTAGCAATCCACTTGTAACGGCAAAAACACACGGTAATTTTTGCCTAGCACATACCTTATATTAACAGCATCTATCTTTTAATACATTGAAAAAGCAAGCTTTTCAAGCTGGCACTACTTTTGCAACTATTATTAGCAAAGGCAATTTTTTAGAATATGGAGGCTTTTTATGAATGTAAATCCAGTAAAATCGTATATTTACAGCAATATGCAAAATAAAGCCTCTGTTAAATCTACGGTTGGGCAAGACCTTACGGTTACAGGTTCAATCGATAAAAACAACAGGTTAGCAGATAACCCTGATAAACACGCATCTGCTGATAATAGCAATGTTTCTTTATTTGGAGATGATGGGCTGAATTTTTGGGATTTTCTTGATGTTATAAATCCTTTGCAACACATACCTGTCATTTCAACCATTTACAGACAAATCACTGGAGATGAAATTGGTGCTGCGGCAAAAGTAATCGGCGGAGCAATTTATGGCGGAGGCATAGGGGCTGCTTTTCAAGCCGCTGATGTTGCCTTAGATTCTTTTACAGGCAAAGACTTAGGCGAGCATACCGTTGCTTTTCTTGACAATGCACAAGATTCCGCAAAACAAACCACTGCCAATCCTGCTTTGGCTAAAATTGACCCGCATTATACCAATCCAGTTAAAACAGCCATGCTTTACAGAGCTCAGCTTTTAGAAAAATCAGCAAAAGAAGCACAGCCCCCGCCTCCTCAAGAAATTGTAACAGCAAGTGCTGATACTGTTATTCAAAGTCAGGAAAACAAATTTTTCCCACTAGAAAGACAAAAAAAAGCACGAATGTTTTCACTTGACCCATCAATGTTTAGCAAAATGGCAGAAACATCAGAGAAAAGTCTTGAGCAAAAACAAATAACTACAGAAATAAAAGAATCTGTTAATAATACAGATACGGCATGGTTTAATAACGCAATGACACAAGGCTTGAATAAATACGAACAAAGTTTAAAAATAAAGTAATGGACTGTTGAAAAATGACCTCTTTAGAAAAACCTAATATACTCAACAATATTGAAGAAATTAAAAACAAAATAAACACAGCCACAAAAGAAGCTAATCGTTTAGCCAAAGATGTGTCTTTGGTAACAGTTTCAAAAACTCATGATGTAGAAACTATAACAGAGGCTCTTGAAATAGGCTGTCGGGTTTTTGGTGAGAATCGAGTTCAGGAAGCTCAGTCTAAATGGATAGAACTTCGCAGCAAATTCCCAGATGTTGAATTGCATCTTATCGGTCCTTTGCAGACTAATAAAATAAAAGAAGCCGTTGCTTTATTTGATGTTATAGAGACTCTTGACCGTCCAAAACTTGCAGCAAAGCTTGCTCAGGAAATGAACAAAACGGGGCGTTGTCCAGACTGTTACATACAAATAAACACTGGCGAAGAACCTCAAAAAGCAGGTATTTCTCCTGTTCTAGCGGACGAGTTTATTAAAACTTGTCGTGAAGAATACAAGCTGCCAATCAAAGGCTTGATGTGTATTCCACCAGTTGATGAGCCATCATCTCCGCATTTTGCTTTATTGCGTGAAATCGCAAAACGCAACAATATTTCTGTATTGAGCATGGGAATGAGTGCCGACTTTGAAACAGCTGTTCATCTAGGTGCGACTCATGTACGAGTAGGTTCTGCTATTTTTGGTCAAAGAAAAAAAGCACTGCCGTCATTCTGAGGGCTTTTTAAAGCCCGTGAGAATCTCATTAGAAGAAAGTGAGATTCTCACGTCGCTTCGCTCCTCAGAATGACGTGTATACGGAGACTCTAACCATCTAACAAAGCGTTGTTAGCAAAGTTCTGCAGCGTACCTTTTATTTGAGGTAAAAGATGCTTCTGGATTTTAGCCTCTTCTGTAAGCTTTACACCTTCATGTGCAATGTCTAATTCTCCAGCCATAATTTTTTTGGTGAATTTTTTACAAAGCTCATCTGTATTATTTTTTCCATCTAGCTCCTGAATCAACAGCCTTTCAAAAATACCAAGCGAAATGACATCATGACGCATGTTAGTAGTGTTAGGACCATAAAGAGCCTGATATTTTGAAAGCTCATCAGTTTTTGGTTTTTCAGAAACATTAGCGTTGTATTTTCCAGAATCAGAAGAAATTATTATTCCTCCTGATAAAACAAGAGGAATTCCGATTTGATGTAAAGTCTGACGAATTGTGTCTTCTTCAACATTTTCTAACCTGCTTGTTGCTTCTTTAACAAGCTCATCAGCTGACATAGGTTTTGACCTGTTTTCAGCTAACACTAAAAGCAAAGCTGTAGCAGCAAGATTTTGCGGATTAATTTTTGCTGTTTTTTCCATATTACAGAAAGCTGTTTCCTTAAAAGCTTTCAAATCAACAGAATTTAATCCGTTTTCTGGCATCAGCGTAGTGCTAAGGAAAAACTCTTCAATTTTTTCAGGTTTTACAGCACGTGTTAAAGAACAATTGTCATGACAAATCAAAGTAGAGCGGAAACGTCTGTTAATGACGAAATCCATATACTGTTCCTGCTTTATAATATTGTCAATTTTTCCAAGAATTTCAGTTGCTTCTTTGGAATGATTACCAACAAACATAGATGGAATAGAAGAATCTCCAAGATACTGAAGACCATTTGCTGCAGCTTTTTCCGCAAACTCATGGAAGTAAAAAGCCTGATTGTTTGTTTCAAGATGATCATGGAAAAGATAAGCATCTGGAAGATTTTTCAATGTCTCAACTTCTTTTTTCAAAGAGCTTTTGTGTGCAGTCAAACCTTCTGGAGCTGCTTTGGACAAGAAATCTAAAAGCAGACGAGCCTGTTGTACCTGCTGTGCAGGTTCTTTAAAGTCCTTTGTATGGTAAAGCATCATATCTCGGATACTGCGAACCATATTCCAACCTGGAAGAGTATTATAACTAACATATGCAACACCTGTCTTAGAAAGATGTTTTTTGCATATTGAGAAAATTTTCTCTTGAACATCAGCAGGTACCCATGAAAAAACTCCATGAGCAATAATATAGTCAAACTCTCCAATGCTTTCGTCCAAATCCAGTATAGACTTTGTTTCCAGCTTTATATTAGAGATTTTAAGGTCTTCAATACACTTTTTACCTGCGTTTATCTGTTTTTCAGAAAAATCAATTCCTACAAACTCACTATCAGGATACATATGAGCCATAGGAATAAGATTAGCTCCCGTAGCACAACCTAACTCTAAAACACGACACTTATCAAAAGCAGGAGCTTCAAGTCCGAAAAATTTTGCTACTGTATGTATGTTGTCAATCCGTGAAGCTTTATAAGGAAGAGCAACGTATGGAACATCATTATAATCTGTTGTCATAATAGAAAACCTTTTTATAGTATGTTTTTAAAGATAGTCGTTATTTCAAATTTTTAAGACCTTTGGAAATACCTTTCAAAGACACAGCCAGAACGATTCTTTTGGCTGTCAACGGTTTAAAGCTTACCTTTAGATTATTGCCAGCTTTTATAGATTCAAGTATTTTAGCATCTAGCTTGACCGTTGTACGACAACCAGAAGACAGGCAAGTTTCAATAGGCATTTTATATACAGGTTTTTTTTCGTCAACCTGAACAAGAATTTTTTCCTGCACAGCAATTCCAAAAGGGAATAGCATAATCATTACAGGTTCTTTTGAATCTTTTGGATAAGCAATATTGGTAGTTAAAACTCTGCCTTTTTTTTCTTTGCCTGTAACCAAAGTCTGCGATAAATAGCAAATGCCTTCTTTTCCTTCAGGAGCAGAATCACATTTGTACATCCAATCTCCAAACTCATCGCCATTTTTTGGAGCAGCATCAGCTCTGCTAAAGGATGCTAAGAAAGCAACAACTGCAATCAGCCCTATCAATCCAACAAAAAAAACATTCTTGTACTTATGCATTGTATTTTCTCCATTTAAAAAACTATTCGTATATAGGATTTATCAGTCCCTTTATCATACTGCAATAAAAAACAGCAAATGACAGAAGAAAGGAGAAAAAAAGTTAGAAACTTAACGGCATTTATGGCATACACCTTTGCATACGTATGCAGAAAGTCCATCAGTTTCTGCTGTTAATTTTGCACCTGCATGTCGCAGATAAGCTACGACAGCACAAAACACAACAACTATTGCTCCAATCCATATCATAGAAGATTCAGGGTGTTTTGCATAAGTTGCAGCTTGATAGAAAGTTACAGAAGTCATGTATGCAAGACCTGTTGTCCAGCTTCCAACGAATACTGCCCATAAAAGACCTGCTTCATTGAAAACAGCAGCAATAGCAGCCAAACACGGGAAATACAGCAGAATAAACAGTAAATAAGCAAAAGCTCCTGCTTTACCGTCAAACCTTGCAACCATTGCTCCAAATGTTGTGTTGCTAACTTCAAGGCTTTCAGCTGCTTCTGCGGAATCTCCAACACCAAGCCCCATCGGGTCAGCCAGAGAATCTGTTACTCCGCCAAGATTTTCAGGTATTGTTGCAAAAGCACTGGCAAGACCGTCCATAAAATTAAATTCTGCCTCTGCTTGAGGTGCTGCTCCATCATCTTTCGCAACATTAGCGTAAAGAGCGTTCAATGTACCTACAACAGCTTCTTTCGCAAATACTCCAGTGAAAATACCAACGGTAGCAGGCCAGTTTTCATCGGTTATGCCCATAGGCTCAAATACAGGAACAATAGAGCGTCCAATGCTTGCTAAAACTGATTTGTTGCTGTCTTCATTTCCAAAAGAGCCGTCTGTTCCAACAGAGTTTGCAAAATTCAGAATAACAACTATAGGAATAATTATTTTACCAGCTTGGAAAATAAAGGATTTAAGCCTTTCCCATGTATGTAAAAAAACATTTCTAAACGTTGGAAGATGATAAGGAGGAAGCTCCATAATCATTGGAGAAGGGTCGCCTATAAACAAAGTATTCTTCAATATAAGACCTGTAAGAATAGCCATTACTATGCCTATCAGATATAAACCGAACACAAGATTCTGTCCGCTTTCAGGGAAAAAAGCGGCTACAAATAAAGCGTAAACAGGCATTTTTGCTCCACATGACATAAACGGAGCCATAAACATCGTAATCAAACGGTCACGCTGTTTTCCAAGAGTCCGTGTCGCCATAATTGCAGGAACAGTACAGCCAAAGCCTACAATCATAGGAATAAAGGCTTTCCCAGGAAGACCGATTTTCCGCATAAACCTGTCCATCACAAATGCAGCCCGAGACATATAGCCTGAATCTTCAAGAAAAGACAGGAACAGAAACAAAAATCCAATGACAGGAATAAATGTAGCGACTGTCTGAATACCTCCGCCAACACCTCCAGCGAAAACAACTTTCATGTATTCAGGAGTCCCAATGCTATCCAAAAGACAGCCGAAACCTTCAACAAAAATAGTGCTGGCAAAAATATCAAAAAAGTCAATAAATGAGCCGCCGATATTTATCGTCCACATAAACATCAGATACATAAACATTAAAAATATAGGAATACCGAAAAAACTGTTCAGAATTACACTGTCGATTTTATCTGAAAAAGTACGTGAAAATCCGCTTTTACGGGTTATTGCTAAATTGCAGATATTCTGAATAAATCCGTAACGGCTTTCTGCTATAAGAGTGTCAGGGTCTTTGCATAAGTTTTTTTCAAACACTTCTATTTGTTCGGTTAAAAGATGGTCGGAGTCATCTTTTTTCAAAAGCTCTCTAGCTTCCATGTCTCCTTCAAGCATTTGCAATGCAAGCCAGCGTGAATCCAGTTTATAATCAGAATGGAAATGGACTCTTTCTATTGCAGGCTCTAAAACCTTAACAGCCGTTTCAATTTCTGAGGTATAGGCAACCTTTGCATCAGGCTTTTCAATATCTTTGACAATAATTGCATTTTTCAGTTCTTCTATTCCAATATTGTTTCTAGCCGTCATAGAAATTACAGGACAGCCTAGCTTTTTCTGAAGCTCTTTAATGTCAATGCGGATATTTCTGTTTTCAGCTACGTCCATCATGTTAAGTGCAAGAATGAACGGTACTTTCATTTCTATAAGCTGAGTCGTAAGGTAAAGATTACGTTCAAGATTTGAAGCATCAACAATGTTAATGACTATATCCGCTTTTCTTGAAAGCACATAAGAACGTGCGATTCTCTCATCTATAGAAGCAGCAGAAGCAACGCCTAGCGAATATGTTCCAGGAAGGTCGACAACTTCAATCTTTGTATCTTTATGCTCAAAAGAACCTGTTTTTTTATCAACAGTTACACCTGGCCAGTTGCCTACTTTTTGACGTGTACCAGTAAGAAGATTAAAAAGGGTTGTTTTGCCACAGTTTGGATTGCCTGTAATAGCAATGGTTTTATTTTTCACAGTCATTATTCTTTAAACCTCGACAACAATGATTTTATTAGCCATTCCTGCACCAATGCCAAGCCTTGCATCGCCCACAGAAATAACTATTGGTCCACAATTTTGATGCTGGAGAATTTCAATCTTTGAACCTATCGGCAGCCCCATTCCAATCAGCCTGCTTTCCATATGCTTACCTGATTCCAAACGAACTATTTTCAGCTTTTTTCCTTGTTTAGCTTCTGATAATAGAATTTCGCTCATAATATATAGCTCCTGATAGGTGTTTTTGTTGATGCTTTTGATAATCATTATCATTAACGTTGTCAATATTTTTAATTTTTGCGGAATATTTTCATTCACGAAAAGAGAAAGCTATCTTTTCAAACAAATGCACCATAAAAGCTGTTGCTATTACAGGAGCAATTATATTTACAAATGGGATAGTCATAAGAAAGACAATGACAACACCGCCTGACAATAGGTAAAATTTATATTTTTTACGTAATTTCTTTACGGTTTTCGCATCAATTCTTCGTAAAGCTACAAGTTCAAAATACTCTCTACTGAAAAGGTAACCATTGAAGCTATAAAAAATAATCAGATTAAAAAAAGGTATCAGCAAAAACGGCAGCATAATGATATTGACCAATATTGCAGATAAAGCAAATTTTACAGTCGAGATGATAGTTTCAATAATAGGCTGAGTTCTAGGTGGCGGCAAATCAGGATAATGCTTTGCTTCTACAGCTACAATTATAGGTTCTAAGAACAGCCCGATAACAATAATTGCAACTGATGGAAAAAATATTAGCGATAGTATAAACACTAAAGCCCCACCAAGGAAATCCGATATACTTTCAAGCCAGCCAGTAGAAAAAAGCTCTGTCTCTGCAAGAAACTTCCACAAAAACCAGAATAAAGCTGCATAAATCACTGCCGTACAAGCAAGAACCTGAAGCAACACCTTCCTTACTCGCTTATCAAATAACTGTATGATTGATTTTTTTAGTGCTGAAAACATTTCTTAAAAAATCTCCAGATTGTTGTTATTGTAGATGTTACCTAATTCGATGACAGAAAACTCGCTGTCATTCTGAACTTGATTCAGAATCTATCTTCTTTTTCTGACAGTAAAGAAAAAGATGACTTCACATAACATAACTCAAAGACTCTAATGTTTTCTTAGCTATTTTTTTGCCAGTTGCCTGTCTAGCTTGGTGTAAATTGGCCATTTACCAGTAGCTACATCATCTAATGTTGGCATAGGCTGCCCTAACCTACTGCGGTAAATCCACATGTTTGTAAATACACGTTCAATATATATTCTGGTTTCTTTTGAAGGAATACTTTCTATGAAAAGTAGTGGGTCATTGCGATAATCCATTCTTTTCCGCCATTTACTAAGGTTTCCAGGACCTCCATTATATGCAGCAAGAAGCAGAAACATATTACCATTAATACGCCTGTCTGAAATTAGATGCTCAAGATAACGCTGTCCTACAGAAAGATTAAATGCAGGATCATTAAGCCGTTTTTTTCTGTCCCAGCGAAGCCTTCTGTCTCTTGTAATAAAAGAAGCTGTACGTGGCATAATCTGCATTAAACCTCTAGCTCCAGCATGACTTTTTGCTACAGGATTAAAGCTAGATTCCTGACGTACGAATGCATATATAAGAGCCTTATCCAACTGCCACCCATCTTTTGGTCGCCATTCAGGAAGAGGATACCCTGCTTTATCATGAGAAAACCCGTCCCTTTCCTTTATCAACGCAGAAAGCCTTAAAGCAAGAGCAGGCATGCCATGTTTTTCTGACAAAAACATCATTGCATAATGTAAAGATTCTGGAACGTTTGTATAAAGCTTACGCATTTCTTTTTCTGCACGTTCGTTTTGCCCTATTTGCAATAAGGCAAAAGCTCTTTTTCCAAACTTTATCGACATCATTGCATCTAAACTATCCTGCGTTAGCTTCCTAGCTCCCCAGTCATAATCTATTTTCAAACCAAGAGAACGTCTTGCAAGAATACCATAAAAAGTACGCGGATATTTAGCTGCAACATCAAGCCATTTAGTTACATTTTCAGGCTTTCGAGCTTTAAGGTTGCTTCTTGAAGCCCAATAAGCTCCTGCTGAAGTTAACCATGGGGAGGTTTTTTTATTTTGTGCCAAAGCTTCAAAATGATGACATGCTAAATCAAGTTTATTTAATCTCCATGCTGCCAAACCTGCTGCCCATTGAGCTATTGGAGCATTATGCCCAGACCTATCTGCTGCTGATTTTGCCCAGTCAATCGCCCAATCATCTCTTTTATCAAGAAAATAAGCAAAGCCCTGAGCTGCTCTTAAAGAATCATAATCGGTACGAGTAAGAAGCCTTTTAGTCTTTTTCTGTTTTAAAATATTTTTCGTAGATTTTGTATGTCCACGTCTCATAGAATTTCTGAAATTACGCAGAATACGCTTTGCCTGCCTGCGTTTTGATGTAGAAAGATGACTGTATGCTCCGCCTTGCAGCCAGCCACCGCTACTTATAACCCCGCCATTTCCATACAAATAATCTTCTTCTGGCTTTATAACACCTGATTTTCTGCCACGTCTTATTGCAAGTGAATATATTTTCTTTGCATCTGGAAAGTCAGCATAATTTGCCAGCCAATTTTTAAGCTCTTTATAGCGACTGCGATAAGCTGTCGGGTGCAAATAACGTTGAGACAGAACATGCCCCATAAGCATTTTGTTATGTATTAATGCAATTTCATTATCAGCCTTTTTCAAATAACCTTTTTCCTGAAAATCAAATACACGGCGATATCGTTCAGCATCTTTTGCAGACAGCGGCAAAGGAAGAGCCGAACCATTTTCAACTACATGCTGAGAAAGACTATTCAAAAAAGGTTTTGTTTCAGGCAAAGGGGGAGGTTTTACTGATGTTTTTTTAGTTTTTTTTAAAAAATCTGAATTTGATTTTACATAAGAGGAAACACCGTCTTGGACTAATTTGCGATTTGCAGGCACACTAGCTACACTCTCGAACGAAAAAAGACAAACAAGACATACAACCAATGAGTAAACACTTGATTTTATTATAATTTTCAAAGAAACCTCTTAATAAGAACCGCACACTTGTTAATAAAACAGTAAATATTGGTTTACTGATATGAAACCATTTCTTTGCATATGTCCTCGTCTTCTTTTTGCATTTCTCCTTCAACTTCCTTTTTTAGCTTACAAGATGTAATTTCTACCAAAGGAGAACCGCCCATTGTTTCACAGCCTTTGCCTACAAGATGGTAGTGTTTTTCGTCGACTCCAGCAGGTTCAAGCTTCGAAAAAGAAAGCCTTGTTTTCATAGTTCCCCAGTCAAGCTTGATAGAAACTCTGTCCATTTTGTATTCTGTGCTATTAAATATGTGAAAATACATATCACAGCTTACACCACCGCCTAATGTCCTGATAATTTTGAACTGATCCATATAAACGGAAATTTTATTCTGTTGAGCATGAGCAGGAGCAACTAAAAACAACGCTGTTAATGCAACAAAAGAAAATGGAAACAGTACTCTCATGATTTCTTCCTTTATGGAGCTTTAAATGAGTAAATAAGAAACACCTCTATTCTACTATCTAAAAGCATGAAAATACAGTTTTTATTAAAAAATATTAAAAACCTTTTATTGAGAAACCTTATTCATCTGTTTTTTTATAGCCAACATATCGCTCCATGCTTTTCGTTTCTGAGCAGGAGTTCTTAATAAATACGCAGGGTGAAAAGTAGGGATTGCTTCAATAGGGCTACTCAAACTAGGAGTCTCGTACTTAAACCATTTCCCACGCAAACGAGTAATTCCTTCATTGCTTGCAAGCAAAGCTGATGTAGCACTTCCTCCTAATAATACTATAATATTTGGAGATACAAGCTCAATATGACGTTCAATAAATGGCAGGCAAATTCCCATTTCAATCTGTGTAGGTTTTCGATTCCCTGGAGGTCTCCAAGGTAATATATTAGAAATATAAATTTCAGAACGTTTAAGACCTATAGATTCTATCATTTTATTTAGAAGCATACCGCTTTCACCTACGAATGGGACTCCTGCCCTATCCTCGTCTGCTCCTGGAGCTTCGCCAACAAACATTACTCTGGCTTCCGATGAGCCTGCTCCAAAAACAGTGTTCATTGCAGTAGCTTTTAGCAAACAGCCGTCAAAGTCTTCTATAACCTTACGCAGTTCTTCAAGTGTGCTACATTCTGCTGATAATTCTACGGCACTTTTTATTGCTGCATTTGTAGTTTCAGCAATATTCCGAGTAGCCACATGAACAGGCTTTGATTTTATTTCTTGCTGCAAATTAGGGCGACTACTCTCAGCAATTGCTGTTTTCTGTACTTCAGCCGACTCCGCTAGCGTATATTTGTCAACAGGAATATTTCCGATTGCTTCATCTACACCAGATTCAACGTACAAATTAAGTAATTCTTTTGCAGATATATTTTTTTTTATCATGTTTTTAATTTATCACATAAAGTAGAATTGAAACAGTCGACATATCCTGTACTATAGTTATTGTAGTCTGTGTTAAAATTTATGAGAAAGCCGTAGAATGATTTTTCTAAGAAATACAGTTCTTTTTTTAAAGCGTTGCATATACTGTAAGTATTGGGGTTTTGCTATGTTTGCAGTGGTGTTATCCGCTTGTACTCCTATCAAAAAAAAGAGCGAATCGGTTTTTCCGTCACTGACAAAAGACTTTTCCTTTTCTGAAGAAGAAACTCTGCTTGTAAGAAAGCCTGCCAAAATTAAGGAATATGTTTCTTCAGAAAAAGGTTTCGGAGAATACCTTGCAGGGAGGCATGCTAGAAACATCTCTGATATTGACGTTGCTGCTGATTATTACTGCTCTGCTTTAGAAAAAGACCCAGAGAACGCTTCTCTTTTACGACACGCCTATGTTCTTATGGCTTCAAAAAAACGCATTAAAGAAGCTGCCAACTTTGCTAGAAAAGCCTTAAAAGAAAATGGTGCAGGACATTCTCTTCCTATTCTGATAATTACCGTAGAAGCTGCGAATGAAAGCAACTTTGAAGCTGCCAAAGAACAGTTGAAACGGCTAAAATCTTATGGTTTCGGTCGTTTTTTAAAACCTCTTATGACCGCTTGGCTGTCTGTAGGAAAAGATGAAACAGATAAGGCTCTGAAAGAGCTTGAACCTCTGAAAAAAATACCAGAACTATCTTCTCTTTATCATTTCCATTCAGGTCTCATTAATGACCTTGCTGAAAGACACAAAAAAGCAGCAGAACATTATGAAAAGACTCTAAGCAATTCAGGCGGAATGTCTCTGCGTGCAATTCAGGTAATTGGTAATTTTTACAGACGCACTGATAACAAAGAAAAAGCTTTTGAACTTGTTAGCAAATACATGAAAATACACTCCGATTCCTTAACCATAAAGAAAATCTATAATAGATTTAATACTGATGTTGTCATGGAAAGAATCGTAAACTCAGCAAAAGATGGGCTTGCTGAAGCTTTGTTTGGACTTGCTGCAACAATGAGCCAGAATCATGAGTACAATTCTGGGCTTTTGCTTGCTAATCTTTCTTTGGTTCTTGATAATGATTTTTCTCTGGCACAGATACTTCTTGGAGATATTCTAGAAGTTCTTGACCGTCCGCAAGATGCTATAAAAGTTTACGATTCTATTTCTCCTGATGCTGATATTTATTTTTCTGCTAGACTTCGTACTGCTGCCAGTCTTGAAAAACTTAACGACATAGAAGCTGCTGTTAAACTATTTAAAATGCTTGCAAAAGAATACCCTGAACAATCAGGACCATTCAGGGACTTAGGCGACATTCTACGCATTAACGGTCGCTATAAAGAAGCAGCAGAAGCTTATAATTCAGCAATTGCAAAAATCAAGGACATTAAATCTTACCACTGGACGATTTTTTACACTCTTGGCATAGCACAAGAGCGAGCAGGAAACTGGAAAGCAGCAGAAAAAGCTTTATTAAAAGCTCTTGAATTAGAACCTAATCAGCCACTACTTTTGAACTATCTCGGCTATTCATGGCTACAGCAAGGCATAAATGTTGAGCAATCTATAGAAATGATTAAAGAGGCAGTTAAACAGCGTCCTAATGACGGTTTTATTGTTGACAGCCTTGGCTGGGCATTGATTAAAAAAGGCGACTTCAAACAAGCCGTTGGATTTTTAGAAAAAGCTATAGAACTTGAACCAGGAAATGCCGTTATCAATGACCATCTTGGTGATGCTTATTGGAGAGTCGGGCGAAAAAAAGAAGCTCATTATCAATGGCTTCGTGCTGTTTCTCTTGCAAAAGAAGGTGAGCTGGAAAATGAAGCAGATACCAAGGAAAAACTTAAGCATGGACTTCCTCCTTTGCCTGAAAAAATAAAGGAAGAGCCTGTAGCTCCAGTTGAAAAGCCAGCAGAAACAACGGCAGAACCTGATAAAAAGAAAGAAACTGATGTTTCCAAATAAAGCTATACGGATTTCTGCTCCTGCCAAGATAAATCTTTATCTTCATGTAACAGGAAAAAGACCAGACGGTTATCATCTTCTGGACAGTCTGTTTGTTTTTGCAGATATTTCAGATGAGATACATATAAAACCTTCAAAAAAACTTTCTTTTTCTATTGAAGGTGAATTTGCAGAAAATCTAAAGAAAGAAAAAAACAACATTGTCATCAAAGCCACGAAAATACTAGCAAAAGCTCTTGGGATTATTCCTTTAGTCAACATAAAGCTGATTAAAAAACTTCCTGTTGCTGCTGGACTCGGCGGAGGTTCTGCTGATGCTGCTGCTGTTCTTATTGGTTTATCGCAATTATGGGAAAGCCCTCTTTCAAAAGAAAAACTGGCTGAAATTGCCTTACAGCTTGGAGCAGATGTCCCTGCTTGCTTACAAAAATGTCCGCTAAACATTTCAGGAATAGGTGAAATAATAACAAAAGCCCCTCCTTTGCCAAAAATATGGATTGTTCTGGTTAATCCAAAAGTAAAAGTTCCGACTCCAGATGTTTTCAAAAAAAGGGCAAAGCCTTTTACAACAGCTATGCCAATAAAGGTGGCTTATGATGATATTGATTCTTTTGTTTTAGAACTGAAAAAACGCAGCAATGACCTTACAGAATCGGCTTGCAGCCTTGCCCCTGAGATTGCAGATACTCTTGAAATTATATCACAACAGCATGGCTGCCTTATTTCTCGTATGTCTGGCAGTGGTGCAACGTGTTTTGGACTTTTTGCCAATAAAGAACATGCAGAAACGGCTGTAAGGTTGATAAAAAGCAAAGAATCAGACTGGTGGGCAATTTCTACACTTTTATTTTAAGACTGATATTGCATTTTTTTTCTTTTTGAAATAAAAAGGGTGCATCAACGAGATGTTGGGGCGTAGCCAAGTGGTAAGGCAGCGGCTTTTGATGCCGCCATTCGCAGGTTCGATCCCTGCCGCCCCAGCCAACTATCTCTATTTTTTTCATACCAATACTTGTCATACTCGAACCAAAGTTCGGGTATCCAGTTCTTTTTTCTGTTTTTAAAAGTCTGGATTCCCAGCATTTTAGGCTGAGAATGACAACATGGGGAAATTTTTGCGTATAATTAAATCAAAAAGACCTGTCTTTAAATCAGTTTTTCCATGCTGCAGGAATAAATAGCACAAATACCGTCAAAAACTCCAGCCGTCCTAGCAACATTCCAACAGAAAGAGCCCATTTTGCTCCATCTGGTAATGTCGAGAAATTTCCCGCAGGTCCTATAATGTTACCTAGCCCAGGACCAACATTTGCTATTGCAGTAAGAGCTCCGCTTAAACTAGTAACAAAATCAACTCCATAACAGCCTAATATCAAAGTTAGAAAAGCAACACTAAAGAAAAAGGCCGTAATAAAAACCAATACACCAATCATAACGTCTTCTTTTACAGGCTTCCCATTATAAAGATTTATGAAAACTCCATGCGGTGTAAGCATTGTTTTGAAATGCCGTATTGCAGTCAAATATAGAATCCGAAATCTGAATATTTTTATTCCTCCTGCTGTAGAACCTGTACAGCCTCCTACTGCAGTAAGAATAAAGAAAGCTACAACAAAAACATGCCCCCATTGAATATAGTTATCTGTTGCAAATCCTGTTGTCGTTACTAAAGAAATCACATGAAAAGCTATTTTACGCAAAGCGTCTTCATAAGGGATTCCTGTTGATAACCATAACCATACCGACATTCCAGCAATAATTATTGCGAGCCAATACAAATAACGGAAGACTTGGCTATCATTACGGACATTTTCCCATTGCCTGTTTGCAATATAAAGAAAGAAAATTATCGGCATTCCACCTGTTGTCATAAAGAAAATAATTACCCATTCAATAGCTGCAGAATTAAAATGACCTATAGAACAATCAGAGGTTGAATATCCGCCTGTTGATACTGTTGTCATAGCGTGTGTTATAGCTTCAAAACACGACATTCCTGCAATTTTCAATGATGCAGCACATAAAACAGACAATACCAGATAAACAATAATAGTAGCCGTTACTACCTGTGCTACACGAGGAAATGTCTTCCCTGCATTGTCAGATGATTCTGTTGTAAACAGCTGCATTCCGCCAATATGAAGAAAAGGCAGAATAGCAATAGCCATAACAATAATACCAATCCCTCCGAGCCACTGCAAAGATGCCCGCCATAAAAGAAGACCATAAGGAAGGCTATCAAGACCAGAAAGGATAGTAGAACCTGTTGTCGTTAGCCCTGACATTGTTTCAAAAAAAGCATCTGTGTAACTTAATTGAAGCTCTGAAAAGCAAAAAGGCAGAGCAGAAAATGCTGAGACAAGAATCCAGTTCAGGCTTGTCATCAAAAAAGTTTCACGAACAGTGATTCTTTTCCATTTATCATGATTCGATAGAATCAGCATAGCTCCAAAAAACACAGTGATTCCTGAAGATAAAAAGAAGACCTTTGCATCGTAAACATTTCCCATATGCATATCAACGGTGGCAGGAGCTAGCATTGCAAAACCTGCTGTTGTAAAAATTATGCCGCAAATGTATAGAACTGGTTCAAAACGCATTGTTTAATTACTTTGTTGTTCTTTTGTTATAAGCTATATTATGTTTTCACTTACAAATACACAAGCTTCTAAAATGACTTGTAACGGCATAATTGCATCAGAAGAATAAAAATATGGTTTCACGAATAAATACGGTAGCTTTTCAAGGAGTCGATGTTCTTGATATTGATGTTCAAGTGCAGATTGCAGGAGGATTACCCACATTTACTATTGTAGGGCTTCCAGATAAAGCTATTGCTGAAAGCAAAGAGAGAATTCGAGCTGCACTTAATGCTATCGGGTTGGCACTTCCTCCAAAACGTATAACTGTAAATCTTGCTCCTGCTGATGTTCTAAAGGTCGGAAGTCATTTTGACCTTGCTATTGCCACTGGTCTTTTAGCCTCTATGGAAGTTTTGCCAAAAGAAGACATAATCAACTACACCGTTTTAGGCGAGCTTGCTCTTGACGGAAAAATTGCATCTGTAGCAGGCGTGCTTCCTGCCGCTATTGCTGCAAACGCTGCTGGGCGAGGACTTATATGCCCTGCTAAACAAGGCGGTGAAGCAGTTTGGGCAGGCGGAAAAGATATCCTAGCCCCTAATTCCCTGCTTGAGCTGATAAATCATTTCAAAGGAACACAAATTTTATGCTCCCCAAAAGCAACTGTCGCTGAAAATGACACTATTCATCTTGATTTGAAAGACATCAAAGGACAAGAAGCAGCTAAACGAGTTCTCGAAATAGCTGCATCAGGCGGTCATCACATGTTGATGATAGGTCCTCCTGGGGCTGGAAAGTCCATGCTTGCTGCCCGTATGCCTGGTATTTTGCCTTCTTTAGCTCCAGATGAGGCTTTGGAAGTTTCAATGATTCATTCTATTGCAGGACAATTAAAAAACGGCGGTTTGATACAGCAAAGACCTTTCAGAGACCCGCATCACACAGCAACTACAGCCGCACTTGTCGGAGGTGGTCATAAAGTAAAACCTGGAGAAATATCTTTAGCTCATATGGGAGTGCTTTTCCTTGATGAGTTACCAGAGTTTTCAAGAGCAACACTTGAATCTTTAAGGCAGCCTTTAGAGACAGGACGAATTTCAGTAGCAAGAGCTAACTCTCATGTAACATATCCAGCAAGAGTTCAGCTTATAGCAGCTATGAATCCATGCAAATGCGGACACTTGGGAAACCCTCAACTTGAATGTAACAAAGCCCCGAAATGTGCAGTTGACTATCAGTCAAAAATTTCAGGTCCTTTATTTGACCGCATAGACTTGCACGTAGATGTTCCAGCAGTAAAGCCTTGGGATATGTCAACACCAGCTCCATCAGAAAGCTCCGAGGAAATAATAAAGCGTGTTACAGCCACAAGATTAATACAAAGAGAACGCTATGCAGTCTTGTCAAAAGACAGAAAAATACGCTGTAACGCTGAAGCAGATGGGAAAATTCTTGATGCAGTTGCAACTCCTGATGAAAAAGGTCGCCAACTGCTGATAAAAGCAGCCGAGCAATTAAGCCTTTCTGCTAGAGGCTGGCACAGAGTACTAAAAGTATCCAGAACAATTGCCGACATGGAAAGAAGCGAAAACATAAAGCATGTTCATATAGCCGAAGCCCTGTCTTACCGCCGAATTATCCCTGGCAGAGCTCCTGCAAAGGCATAGAATTCCATAGTTGTCATTGCTGTAGATGTTACTTAATTCGATGACGATTGAGTTTAAAAGAATGACAGCGAAAGCTAAAGCTTTTCGCAATAGCAGTGCTAAAAATATGTTAAATAGCAACATTATTGTATAACATAGCCTAAAAATATCCATCATATCTAATCAAATTAAACAAAGAGTTTGCTATCAATTAGAAAAAATGATAGGATTTGTCTATAACGTAATAGTCTTTAGTCTTTAAAATAGGATAAGTAGCATGAAGCCTTCAATAGCCACAGATTATGTAAAAGATACTGGCGATCCTGAACCTTATCTTAAAAAGATTTCAGAAGCTGGTTTTAGTAATATCCATTGGTGTCATGAATGGAATACGGATCATATTTACTCTAAAGATGAAATCAAAGACATTAAAAAAAATCTTGAAAAATATGATCTTAAAGTTACTGATCTGCATGCTTCAGATGGCGAGAAGGTTAGTAATTATTGGCTGTCAACAGATAAAGATGAGCAGTTAAAGGGTGAAAAACTAATTCAAAACAGAATTGATATGGCAGCTCAACTTGGTTGTGGTGTTGTTGTGCTACATATTCCAGATGAGAAAGAAGGCGATGAGAATCCTAAACTTGACAGCTGGATTGTTCCATTGCGAAAAACTCTTGCAAAGTTAGAAAAGTCTGCTCGCAAACAAGGTATTCGAATAGCATTGGAAAATGGACATCTTGGTCTAATCAAAGATATTTTAAAAGGCACTGACCCTGAGTATCTTGGTCTTTGCTATGACAGCGGACATGGCAATAAAAGAACAAATCAGTTAGATATTCTTGAAAGCGATGGTCTTAAAGACCGCATTCTTTGCCTGCATTTAAATGACAATGACGGAGTCGGCGATTTGCATACAATTCCTTTTCAAGGAACAGCAGACTGGAAGCGGATTACAAAAATTATATCCGAGTCTTCATACTCTGGACCTGTAACAATGGAAATAGGAATGAAGAATTCAGGAATTGAAGATGAAAAAGAGTTTCTGAATAAAGCTTTTAAAACAGGGAAACAGCTCTCTGGAATGATTAACGATGCAACAAAAGAAAGACTTACTGAAAAAGCTAAGGAATACAGAAACAAAAATAACGATCCTGTTAAAATTGAAGTAATTAACAGATTGAAAAAAACAAGATGAAGGATAGTAAAATGAGCGGGAAAGCAACAGATTGTGCTACAATTATCAAGCATTACAAAGCTCCTGAGAAACCAGTAGCAGCTGATACAATCGAGCCTATTGATGAAATAAAGTTTCTTCAAAAACTCGTCCGCTGCGAAAGCGTTACCCCAGATACGTCTGAGGCTCAATATATACTTGCGGAAACTCTTAACAAGATGGGCTTTGACTGTAAAATAATTGAGTTCAAAGACCCAGATTTCCCTGATGCTCCACCTGTAAGAAATATGTTTGCAACTCTTGGTAAAGGCGAACCATCGCTTAATTTTTGCGGACACATGGACGTTGTTCCAATTGGAGAAGGCTGGACAGTTGACCCATGGGGCGAATTCCATGATAAAGACGGAAATAAAGTAGAAGATTCTGATGATTTAGACGATGACGGCATTGTTTATGGTCGTGGAACAGAAGACATGAAAGGCGGTACGGCTGCTTTTGTGGCAAGTCTTTCAAGAACTCTAAAGGAAAACGGCGGCAATACATGTGATTTTCCAGGACGTATAGGCTTTGCTATTAATGGAGCAGAAGAAGTCATTAATAAGTCCAAAAACGGAATGAGAATGCTTGCAAAATATCTAGCAGAACAAGGCATTTCCTATGATGCAGGTATAACAGGAGAACCAACCAGTCTT
>DAOWDM010000230.1 GCA_030639035.1 Alphaproteobacteria bacterium | reverse complement strand
AGCAAAAAGTCGACGAAGAAGCCACTCTCAAGGCTGAAGAAGAGGCTAAACAAAAAGCCAAGGAAGCTGCTTTCAAGGCTGAAGAAGAGACTAAACAAAAAGTCAAGGAAGAAGCAAAACAAAAAGCTGAAGAGGTTAGTAAAAAAGATACTGTTCAAGATGCTACTGAAAAAGCTGCCGTTCTTGAAGTGGCTGCAGCAAAAAAAGAACTTTCTGGTGTTAGAGCTTCTCGTAAAACAACAGAAGTCAAAAGCAGTACAGGTAAAGAAACAAATAAAAAGAATGTTAAAACAGAAGTCGCAACAAAAACTTCTAAAAAACGAGGTTCTGATCGCAGGCGTTCAGGTAAGCTTACAATAGCCGCTGCACTTAATGATAATGTTAACAGAGAAGAACGCGGACGCAGTTTTGCTGCTGTCAAACGAGCCAGAGAAAAAGAACGTCTAAAACATTCTGAAGCATTAAAATCACAAGAAAAAATTCTTCGTGAAGTTATTATTCCTGAGACAATAACAGTGCATGAGCTTGCCAGCCGTATGGCAGAACGAGCAACAAACGTTATTAAAGTTCTGATGAAAATGGGTGTTATGGCAACCATTAACCAGATTATTGATGCAGATACAGCAGAACTGGTACTTACAGAAACAGGACACCCATTCAAGCGAGTTTTTGAATCAGACATTGAAGACAGCTTAAAAGGTGAAGACGATACAGAAGAAACTCTTAAGTCTCGTTCCCCAGTTGTTACTGTTATGGGGCATGTTGATCATGGTAAAACGTCTCTTTTAGATGCTTTGCGTACAACTGATGTTGTTAGCGGTGAAGCTGGCGGAATAACCCAACATATCGGAGCTTATCAGATAAAATTGCCATCTGGTGATGAAGTTACTTTTATTGATACTCCAGGACATGAAGCTTTTACTGCTATGCGTGCTCGCGGTGCAGAGGTAACAGATATTGTTATTCTTGTTGTTGCCGCAAATGATGGAATTATGCCTCAAACTGTGGAAGCTATACGCCATGCGAAAGCTGCTGGAGTTCCAATTGTTATAGCGATAAACAAAATAGATCTTCCAGACGCAGATGCTAACAAAGTGCGGACAGAGCTTCTTAGCCATGAAATTGTAGTTGAGGAAATGGGCGGAGACGTTCTAGCTGTTGAAATTTCTGCAAAGGAAAGAATCAATCTTGATAAGCTTATAGAAGCTGTTTTGCTTCAGGCTGAAATGCTTGATGTTACAGCCAATCCTGACAGAGTCGCTGAAGGCGTTGTTGTCGAAGCAAGAATGGAAAAAGGTCGCGGTTCTGTTGCAACAGTTTTAATTAAACGCGGAACATTGAAAGTCGGAAACATTTTTGTTTCTGGTAAAGAATGGGGACGTGTTAGAGCAATGCTGGACGATCGCGGTAAACGTATAAAAGAAGCTTTGCCATCGACTCCTGTTGAAATTATAGGTCTTCAGGGAACTCCTTCTGCTGGAGATGATCTCGTTGTTGTCGACTCCGAAGCTAAAGCTAGAGAAGTGGCAGCTTACAGAGACAGAAAACAGCGTGAAGCTTTGCAGGCTAAAGCTGTTCGCGGTACTTTGGAGCAAATGTTTGCAAATATCAAAGCAGGAAAAGCAGAAAATCTGAACGTTGTTATTAAAGGTGATGTTCAGGGGTCTGTAGAAGCAATTATTGGTTCTCTTGATAAAATACACACAGATGATGTTAAAATTAACATTCTTCACTCGGCTGTTGGTGCAATTAACGAATCAGATGTTACATTGGCTGGAGCGTCAAACGCTCTTATTATCGGATTTAATGTTAGAGCGAATCCTCAAGCTAGGCAGTTGTCTCGTCGTGATAATGTAGATATTCGTTATTACTCGATTATTTATAACGTTGTTGATGATATGAAAAAATCTCTTGAAGGGCTGTTAGCTCCAGAGTTGAGAGAGAAAATCATAGGTTACGCTGAAATACGCCAAACATTTAATATTACAAAAGTAGGGCGTATCGCAGGCTGTATGGTTACAGAGGGAACTGTACGCCGTGGTGCAAAAGTCAGGCTTTTGCGTGATAATGTAGTTATTCATGATGGCGAGCTTTCACAACTTAAACGCTTTAAGGACGATGCTAAAGAAGTCCGTGAAGGTTTTGAATGTGGAATGTCGTTCGAGCAGTACAATGATATACAGGTAAAAGATTTCATAGAATGTTATGAAATTGAAGAAATAGCCGTACATCTTTAGCTTTTGTCGGGAAAGTCATGGGTAGAAGTAAAAACAAAGAACCAAGCCAAAGGCAGCTTCGTGTGGGAGAAGAGGTTCGTCATGCTCTTTCTGCGATATTCGAGCGTGGAAATTTTCGTGACCCAATTCTGATTAATACGATAATTACAGTTACTGAAGTAAGGGTAACTCCTGATCTTAGATGTGGCAGAGTCTTTATAGTCCCTCTTGGTGGAAAAAACACAGAAGAAGTGCTGAAAAGCCTTACTCGCTGTAAATCTTATTTACGCAAAGAAATTGGAAAGCGTTTGCAATTAAGAAGCATTCCAAACCTTATTTTCGAATCGGACAAAAGCTTTGAGGCAACAGGTTATATTGACAAACTATTGTCCTGCCCTAACGTTGCCAGAGATTTAGAGAATAAAATAAATCATTCTGAAACATCAGACTCGGAAGATAATAATGGCACGTAAACGCCGTGGGTTGCCGATTCATGGCTGGCTAATATTAGACAAGCCTGCTGGAATGTCTTCTTCTGCAGCAGTTGGAGCAGTTCGACGTATAACAAATGCAGCAAAAGCAGGGCATGGCGGAACTCTTGACCCTTTGGCAACTGGCGTTCTTCCTATAGCTTTAGGTGAAGCAACAAAAACTGTTTCATATGTAATGAATGGGCTTAAAAAATATACTTTCCGAATCATGTGGGGGGAAAGCCGTACAACAGATGATGAAGAAGGTGAGGTCGTAAAAACATCAGATTCTCGTCCATCAGAACAGGAAATTTTGGCTGTTTTACCTTCTTTCACGGGAGATATTGAGCAAATACCGCCGATTTTTTCAGCTATAAAAGTTAAAGGAAAACGAGCGTACGAACTGGCTAGAAATGATGTTCAAGTGGAATTAAAGCCACGCCATGCATATGTAGAAAGTTTTGTGCTTGAAAATATACCAAATTCTGACTGTGCAGACTTTAGCGTTACAAGCGGAAAAGGCGTTTATATGCGTTCTTTAGCTCGTGATATTGCTGAGTCTCTTGGCACAGTAGGGTATATTTCTAATTTAAGACGTGTTTTTTGCGGATCTTTTTCAGAAGAAAACGCAATTTCACTAGATAAACTTTCCGAATTAGGGCATAGTGCCTCGGAATGTGAATACCTTCTTCCAATAAATGCAGTGCTGGACGACATCTTGGCATTGTCTTTAACAGAAGAAGAAGCTGCAGATCTGTCGCATGGGCGACCAGTCTCATTGCAGAGTATTGCTGATAAAGCCAATATTAAAGAGCTTAATGATGGTGATACTGTTTGTGCAATGGCAAATGACAGGCTTGTAGCATTAGCACGTATACAAAACGGCAAAGTTTGCCCTGTGCGTGTTCTGAATTTATAATGACTTATAAAAATTAAAGGAGAAAATGATGTCGATTACTGCAGAACGTAAACAAGAATTGATTAAAGAATTTGCAACTTGTGAAGGTGATACAGGTTCACCAGAGGTTCAGGTTGCTGTTCTTTCAGAAAGAATTAATAATCTTACTGGGCATCTTAAAACACACAAAAAAGATTTCCATTCACGTAGAGGTCTTTTGATTATGGTTGGCAAGCGTCGTCGTTTGCTTGATTATGCAAAAAGCAAAAGTACAGAACGCTACACGACTCTTATTAAGCGTCTTGGATTGCGTAGGTAATTTTACTAGACGGACTACAACAATAGTTTGTCTCTATAGTTTTATAGTCTTAATCAGGAGCGGAATGGGTCTGTTCCTGAAAAGATAAAGTTTATTGGGCTTCCTTTTTTTTCAGGAAGCATTAGGAAGGATAATACATGTCGATGTTTAACGTGTTCCGCAAGGAAATTGAATGGGGCGGACGCACGCTGGTTTTAGAAACTGGCAAAATTGCTAGACAGGCAGATGGTGCTGTTATGGCAACTCTTGGTGGAACAACTGTGCTTTGTGCCGTTGTTGCAGCTAAAAAAGCATCTGAAAATCTGGATTTTTTCCCACTTACAGTGCATTATATTGAAAAGTTTTATGCTGGTGGCAAAGTCCCAGGTGGATTTTTCAAACGTGAAGGGCGTCCTACAGAAAAGGAAACGCTTACAGCTCGTTTGATTGACCGTCCAATTCGTCCTTTGTTTGAAAAAGGTTTTAAAAACGAAACTCAGGTTATATGTACTGTTGTTAGTTATGATGGTGAAAATGATCCTGATATGGTTGCAATGATTGCAGCATCAGCAGCTTTGACTATATCTGGCTTGCCTTTCAAAGGTCCTATAGCATCAGCTAGAATTGGTTATAAAGACGGCGAATATATCCTTAATCCGTGTGTCGAAGATGTTAAAGAATCTGATTTGGAACTGGTTGTCGCTGGTACTAAACAAGGCGTTCTAATGGTTGAATCTCAAGCAAATGAACTGTCCGAGGAAATTATGCTCGGAGCTGTTACATTTGGACATGAACAGATGCAGTCTGTAATTGATGCAATTATTGGTTTAGCTGAACTTTGTGCTAAAGATATGTGGGAAGTTGCAGCTCCTGCTGCTGAAATCGAAACTGTACGGAAACAGTTTGACAAGAAATTTGCTTCAAAAATTGCAAAAGCATACAAAGAAACAAAAAAACAGGTTCGTGTAAGCAAACTTGCTGAAGTTCGTGAAGAAGCAATTGAAAGCCTTGGCGACAATGAAGCAGAATTGAAAGTTGCTTCAAATGTTTTTAAAGCTATAGAAAGCGATATAGTTCGCAGTTCTGTTCTAAAAACAGGTATGCGTATTGACGGTCGTGATACAAAAACAGTTAGACCTATTGAATGTCAGGTTGACTTTTTAGATAGAACTCATGGTTCGGCTTTGTTTACTCGTGGTGAAACACAGGCTTTGGTTGTTACCACTTTGGGAACAGGACAAGACGAGCAGATAATGGACGTTCTTAGCGGTGAATATCGTGAAAGTTTCATGCTTCACTACAACTTCCCTTCTTATTCTGTTGGTGAAGCTCGTCGCATGGGTCCTCCAGGAAGACGTGAAATCGGTCATGGAAAACTTGCATGGCGTGCTATTCGTCCAATGCTTCCTTCAAAAGAAGATTTTCCATACACAATCCGTATAGTTTCAGAAATCACTGAATCAAATGGTTCTTCTTCAATGGCTACTGTTTGTGGCACTTCTTTGGCTTTGATGGACGCTGGTGTTCCTCTTAAATGCCCTGTTGCTGGTATTGCAATGGGTCTTATCAAAGAAGACGATGACTTTGCTGTTCTTACTGATATTCTTGGTGATGAAGATCATCTTGGCGATATGGACTTCAAAGTTGCTGGTACTGATAAGGGTATTACTGCTTTGCAGATGGATATTAAAATCACATCTATTACCAAAGAAATCATGGAGATTGCACTTAAACAAGCTCATGACGGAAGAAAACATATTCTAGGTGAAATGAAGCAGGCTCTTGAAGTTCCTCGTGAACAGGTAAACAAAAACGCTCCTCGCATAACTACAATCCAAATTGCCAAAGACAAAATTCGTGATGTTATTGGTGCAGGCGGTAAAGTTATTCGTGAAATCACTGAAAAAACTGGCTGTAAAATTGATATCAATGATGAAGGTATAATCAAGATTGCAGCTATTGCTCAGGAAGCCGCAGACAATGCTTTGTCATGGATTCAGGGTATTGTTTCAGAACCTGAAGTTGGTACAGTTTACCACGGTAAGGTTATGAAAATTGTTGATTTCGGTGCATTTGTAAACTTTATGGGTGCAAAAGACGGTTTAGTCCATATTTCTGAACTTGAAGACAAACGTGTTGAAAAAGTTACAGATATAATCAGTGAAGGCGAGATGGTTTACGTTAAATGCATAGGCATTGATAATCGTGGAAAAGTTAAGCTTTCAATGAAGCGTGTTGACCAGAAAACAGGTCAGGATCTGGAAGAAAAATAATATAAAACGGAAAATACAAGGTCGTTTGTAAAAAGGCGACCTTATTCCTAAAAGGTATTTTTTATGAAATCTCTAGACTCTGTAATAATTTCAGGACGAGAAGTGCTGCCACTTATTGAAGGTGGTAAGGGAATTGCTGTATCAGATGGCAAAAGCTCAGGAGCATGGGCGACGGCAAATGCCGTTGGCACATTCTCTGGCGTTACTCCTGACTATTATGATGAAAATGGAAATTTCATTGCCGAGTTTTATAAAAAGAAAATACGAAAAGAACGCCATCAAGAAATGATTGAGCAGGCTACCAGTGGCTGTATATCACAAGCAAAAATAGCCCATGATGTTTCTGGCGGCAAAGGTCGTATCCATATAAATGTTTTGTGGGAAATGGGCGGTTGTGAAGATATTCTCATTAATACTCTTGAAAACACAAAAGGTTTAATTCATGGTGTTTCCTGTGGTGCAGGAATGCCTTATAAGCTTGCTTCAATCTGCTCTTCTTATGGTGTTTATTATTATCCTATAGTGTCATCAGCTCGTGCATTCAAAGCATTATGGAAACGTTCATACAGCAAACATTCTGAATATTTAGGCGGTGTTGTTTATGAAGACCCATGGAATGCTGGCGGACATAACGGATTGTCAAACAGTGAAAATCCATTAGTTCCACAAGATCCATATCCTCGCGTTGTTGAATTAAGAAAGATTATGCGTACAGCAGGTCTTGATAATACTCCTATTATTATGGCAGGCGGAGTATGGAATTTAAGCGAATGGGAAGACTGGATAGGTAATCCAGATATTGGGGCTGTAGCCTTTCAATTAGGTACTCGTCCTATACTTACTCGTGAAAGTCCAGTTGCAGAACATTGGAAAAACAGGCTTTTAACTTTAGAAAAAAATGATGTTTTATTGCAGCGTTTTAGTCCTACAGGCTTTTATTCTTCTGCTATAAAAAATGATTTCCTTAGTATGCTTGAGGCTCGCACTCAAAGACAGGCGGCTTTTAAGGAAGAGAAATCCGAGGAATTTTCTGAGGAAATAAGAATCGGTTTAAGCAAAACAGGTTATATTTCCGCAGAAGACAAGCTCAAAACAACTGAATGGATAAAAAAAGGCTACAGCGAAGCTTTGGCAACACCAGATTGCACTGTTGTTTTTGTTTCTAAAGAAGAGGTAAGGGAATTTAAGGCTTCTCAAGTAAAATGTATAGGCTGTCTATCTCAGTGTTCTTTCTCTAGCTGGAGCCAATATAGCGAAAATTATTCATCAGGAAAAACACCTGATCCTCGTTCTTTTTGCATACATGATACTTTAATGAGCATGTCTCATGGCGGAGATTTAAATACAGGTCTGATGTTTGCAGGACACAATGCTTATCGTTTTGCTACTGATTCCTTATATACCAACGGTTATATACCAACGGTACAAGAACTTATCGATAATCTTTTAATCGGAAAATAATCAAGCTAATAATTCTCAATCAAAAAGCATAATATTTCTCCTTTATTAGTTGTTTTAAGCGTGTTTTTTTGTAAAAGTGTTTGCTTTTTAAGTTGTATGTCGTCATAGTTATACCTTAATGATTTATACGTAATAATTTAATAGGAGTTAACTTAAATGAAAAAACTTTTATCAGTCTTTGCTACATTATTAGTGTGTCTTTCCATATCAACACCAGCTTTTGCCAGAGGTACAGCAGAAGAAGCTGTTGCTTTGACAGAAAGAGCTATTGAGCACATCAAGGCTGTCGGTGAAGAGCAGGCTTTTAAAGACTTTAACGTCCAAGACGGAGATTTTGTAAAAGGAGATCTGTACGTTTTTGCTTTTGATTATGAAGGTGTTTGTCTTTCTCATGGTGCAAAAACGTCTCTTATTGGTAAAAATTTGGTTAAATTAAAAGATCCAAACGGTACAGCTTTTATTCAGGCTTTTATCGATCTTGTTAAAAAAGATGGTAAAGGTTGGGTTGATTATATGTGGTCAAACCCTGTAACTAAAAAGCTTGGTAATAAATCAAGTTATGTTCAGAACGTTCGCAACAACCTTTTTGCTGGCGTAGGTATTTATAAAGACTAAGACTTAAAATTGTTTTTTATAAAGTTTCCCTGTTGTATAAATACGCAATTGGGAAACTTTATTGCTATTTGTAAATGACGGGAAATGCTTATGAAGTTTTTATCATTCAAAAATATGCGTATAATTGTAAAAACCTTTATAGCTCCAGTAGTGGCTATGCTAGCTATGGCTCTTCTTGGGTGGTTATCCTACAGTAGCCTTCAACAGCAAACTGTTGCTATTGATAATATTTACAATGTAGTATTTAAGAAAAGCTGTTTGTCCAAACAAATATCTGAAAAAGCTATTTTGATTAATTCCAGTCTTTATAAAACTGTAGTCTGGGTTGCTATGAGCAATGATACCAGTAGAATACAGAAAATTGTTAATAATATAGAAGCCGATTCTTTAGAAATAATGGTTTTACTTGAGACCTTTGATAAGGAATTCGAGCTTAATGACGAAGAAACTAAGTTAATTGCAGAAATTAATGAAAAAATATTAGTATATAAAAATGCTGTAAAAGATGCTGTTGAAATGGCTCAAATAGATGCTGATGCAAGTATTGCATATGTTTGTACAGCAGAAATAGAGTTCGATGT
>DAOWDM010000040.1 GCA_030639035.1 Alphaproteobacteria bacterium | reverse complement strand
GCTCAACTTCAAGCTCTACATTCAGCTTGTCATCTGCGATATCGACAATCTCATCAACAATAAGCCCCATTGACCTTTCACCATCAGAAAAGACAAGAATCGGCTGACGACCTTCTGTTTTTATTTCTTTTGAAACTCCGTCTAGCGTAATAAGAGGCATAAGCTGTCCACGGTACTGTATAACTGGCCTACCCTGTGAATCTTCAATATCTTCAATTTTGATTTCTTCAAGTCTAGCAACAAGATTTAAAGGAACAGCTTTCAAGTTATTCCCTCCTGCACGGAAAACCAGCAGTGATGTGCTTTCATCTGTTCTAGTTTTTTTACTTTTTTCCATTCCAGTCATGCTATCTGATGTAGTAGCAACCTCTCCTGCTGCGGAAGCTATTCCATTCGGGTCAAGAATCATAATCACACTACCGTCCCCTAAGATAGTGTTGCCTGAGAACATTGTAATATGACGCAAAATAGGAGCAACAGGCTTAACAACTATTTCTTCTGTATCAAAAACACGATCAACAATAATACCAAAAGTATATGTACCAACTTGAGAAACGACAATAAACGTTTCTTCTGTCTCAACTTTATCATCTTCACCTTCTGCCTTAACTTCATCTTTTTTCTCTTTATCCAACTGCAAAAGATCAGCTAAATTAACAAGAGGAAGCAGCCTATCTCTAAGCCTTAATACAGGAGACGCATTCAAATTTTCAATAGAAAATTCAGAATTTTCTGTAACCCTTACCAGCTCAAGAACTGAAATTTGCGGAATTGCAAACCTTTCAGAAGAAGACGCAACAACAAGAGCAGATACAATTGCAAGAGTAAGAGGGATTTTAATAATAAACGAAGTCCCCTTGCCATCAACGGTTTTCAACTCAACACTGCCACCAATTTTTTCAATATTGGTACGAACTACGTCCATTCCAACACCACGACCAGAAACAGATGTTATTTTTTCAGCCGTTGAAAAACCTGCACGAAAAACAAACTGAGCTACTTGATGATCAGCCATTGTTTCCAATTCGGCTTCTGTAGCAAGACCGTTTTCTATAGCTTTTTTGCGGATTCTTCCAATATTAAGACCTTTACCGTCATCATTTATTTCAATAATGATATGACCGCCTTCATGGTACGCATTAAGAACAATCACGCCTACGTCTGGTTTACCTACGGCTATTCTTTCTTCTGTCGTTTCAAGCCCATGATCTGCTGAATTGCGAACCATGTGCGTCAAAGGATCTTTGATAAGTTCAAGCACTTGCCTATCAAGCTCAGTATCAGCACCTATCATTTGAAGTTCAATTTTCTTACCTGATTCAATTGAAAGATCACGTACGATTCTTGGAAGTTTTGCCCACGCATTGCCCACAGGCTGCATACGTGTCTTCATAACCCCTTCCTGAAGGTCTGTAGTAATATGAGACAAGCTTTGCAGAGGAGCTGCAAATTCAGAATCACTACTGTCCCTTACCATTTGCAAAAGCTGATTACGTGTAAGCACAAGCTCGGAAACAAGAGTCATAAGGTTTTCTAAAAGATCAACATTTACTCGAATACTCTGGTCTGCAACAGACGATTCTTTTTGTTTTTTTGAAACTTTTACCTGTTTTTTCTCATCTTCCACAAGAACAGGTACTTTTGTATCCTCTTCTTTTGTATGCTCTAAATTTTCTACCATATCCTCACCTCCTGCAACAAGATTTTCTTCTGTTATTTCATCTTCATCTTCATCTACAACAACCTCTTCTTCATTGATTTCTTCTTCGTTTACAGCAGAAGATGCAGTTGCCTCTTCAAATTCAGCAAGAAATTCTGCCGCTATAGGAAAACCATCATCGCTTGTAACAGGAGCTTCTGAATCATCTGCAACATTTTCTTCCTCTGGCAACTCTTCATCAGAGCTTGTATTTATTGCTTCTCCAGCAGCCAAAGCCCTAAGCTGAACGATAAGATCCTTGTCATCTCCAGCAGGTTCTTTTTCATTTTCTTCTATATAGTCAAGATTTTCTTTAATACGGTCAATTGAGCTTAGAATCAAAGTAACAGTTTCAGGGCTAACCCCCATTTCTCCATCACGGATTTTGCCCAAAACATCTTCACCAGCATGAGCCAGCTCTTCAAGTCTTGGCAGCCCCAAAAAGCCACATGTTCCTTTTATTGTATGAACAAGCCTGAATATTTTTGAAAGAATCTCTTGATCTTCTGGGTCTTTTTCCAGATTCACTAATTCAACATCAATAATTGCAATACTTTCTGAAGTTTCCGTTAGAAATTCATTAAGAAGATCGTCCATATTTTTTCTCCATCAAAAATCTGTTTTAAGGCTTTAATTTAATACAAAAATCCACTCTACCAAAAACCGTTTTAACTTTCATATCTACCCCAAGCTTACAAGAAATCTCCTCTGCCAAGACAACAGGAGCAACTTGCGGACTTGCATTTTCAAGAACCTGTTCATAATTATCATGAACCTGCTCCATAACTTCTGTTGCTTCCTTATTCATACATGCGTTTTTACCAATTGCAGAAACACAGAAAATACATTCGGCAGAATCTTTGATTTCTATAATACCACCACGAGGCAAACTATCACACCCTATAATTGCGAGAACCATTAAAAGTTTCTCCCAATACGTGTTTTTTTCTATAGTTCTACTCAAATTTATATTCAGAGATATTGGTGCATTTTTTCTGCTTATTACTGAAACATATGGTTCAAGAAGACTTTTTACAGTCGAAATACTGCTCTCTGATTTTCTAGACTGTCCAAAAACAATCCTGAACAGCTTTAGTTTGGCAGTTAAAGCATTGGAGCTGTCTGCCAACAGCTTTTGTATTTCTTTAAGAAAGTCCTCATCACAATCATCAAGAAGCTCGATACCATTAGACAACGCCCCTACAGAACCTATCAAATCATGGCAAATTCTAGTGCAAATCAACTCTACAAGCTTTAATTCCGACTCTACGGACACGGAACTCTCCTAAATAAATATAAAAAACTTACCTATTTTGTATCTTACTATCAATCGCAACAAGAAATAAACATCAACTTTGGTAGAGCTATAGCTATAAAGTTAAAGTTATATCCTGTTGGCTTTTTTTATAGCCCGAGCAAACTGTTTGCATAATCTGAAGCTTTGAATGAATGCAAGTCATCGGCTGATTCTCCAACTCCAATATAATGTATCGGCAAGGCAAATTTTTTCGCCAAAGCAACCACTACGCCACCTTTTGCCGTTCCATCTAGTTTGGTAACTACAAGTCCGTTTACTTTGGTTATATCGCTGAAAACCTGCACTTGAGAGTGTGCATTTTGACCGACTGTAGAATCAAGAACAAGCAAACAAGAATGAGGGGCTTCCTCGTCAATTTTTTTAATAACTCTTACTATTTTTTCCAGCTCTGCCATCAGGTTTTTCTTATTTTGCAAACGTCCTGCCGTATCAATCATCAGAACATCAACGCCTTGTTCTTGAGCCTTTTTAAACGCATCAAAAGCAAGCCCTGCTGCATCTGCTCCAGTTTTTGCAGAAATGACTTCCGAGCCTGTACGCTCTCCCCATATCATTAATTGTTCAACGGCAGCGGCTCTGAAAGTATCACAAGCGGCAAACATTACGGAAAGCCCCTTGTCATTAAACTGCTTTGCCATTTTGCCCATAGTTGTGGTTTTGCCTGAACCATTCACTCCAACCATAAGAACAACGTAAGGTTTCTTGGTTTTATCAAGCTCAAAAGGCTTTGCAACAGGCTCTAGTATTTTTTCTATTTCATCAGCAAAGACTCTGCGGATTTCATCTTCTGTAATTTCCTTGTCAAAACGACCTTTTGCCAAAGTCTGCACAAGCTCAGAAGCTGTAGAAACTCCAATATCTGCTGTAATTAGCAGTTCTTCGAGTTCTTCCAATGCTTCATCGTCAAGTTTACGCTTTGTAAAAACCTCTGTAATTCCACGTGTTAAACGTGTTGAGGATTTTCCAAGTCCATCTTTTAATCTTGAAAACCAGCTGCGTTTTATCATGCCTGTACTTCTCCGAACAGTTCCATATTTCTAACCTCTTTGATGTTTACATTAACGATTTTGCTAGATTCGCATTGCTTATCAAGCAATACTATAACAAAATGTCCGCTATATCCTCTGTCAGATTTTTCTACCAGCACTTTAACATTTTTACCAATAAAAGAGGAAAGATATTTTTTCATAAGCTCATCGCCTTTTTTACGCAAACGATTAGCTCGCTCTTTGGCCATATCTCCACGAACTTGAGGCATTTTAGCGGCAGGAGTTCCTGTCCGTATAGAATATGGAAAAACGTGCAGATGAGTTAAATTGCATTCTTCCACAAGCTTCAAAGTATTCTCAAACATTTCCTCTGTTTCTGTAGGAAAGCCTGTGATTATATCTGCTCCTATAGCTATATCAGGTCTTTTTAAGCGGATTTTTTTGCATAAATTTATTACATCGGTGCGGTTGTGCCGTCTTTTCATTCTTTTTAATATTGTGTCATCACCTGACTGAACAG
Organism: Alphaproteobacteria bacterium; assembly: GCA_030639035.1. Classification (GTDB taxonomy): domain Bacteria; phylum Pseudomonadota; class Alphaproteobacteria; order DAOWDM01; family DAOWDM01; genus DAOWDM01. The sequence goes on along the minus strand of DAOWDM010000040.1, from coordinate 833 downwards.
ATAAATGCAAATGAGGCATAAAACGAGGTTCTGCCCCGATAAGCTCAATAAACTCATCATCAATTCCAGCAGGGTCAAGGGAACTTAATCTAAGCCTGTCAAGCTCAGGAATTTCATCAAGCAATTTCTTCAAAAGCCCGCTCAAAGAAAGACTATTCGTTTTATATGAAGAAATATCAACGCCTGTAAGGACTATTTCGCTATAGCCATTAGCAACAAGTCTTTTTACCTGCTCAACAACTCTTGATGGAGGTTCGCTACGGTTTGCACCTCTGGCAAACGGTACTATGCAATAAGTACAACGATAATCGCACCCTTGCTGAACTTGAACAAAAGCCCTAGATCTGCCTTCAAATTCTTCTAAAAAATGGTTTGAAGTTTCAGTTGCAGACATAATATCAGCTACCTGAACGGATTTTTCTTTTTTGTAATTTTCATGGTGCAATTTTTCAATATTGCCAAGAACTTTATCAACTTCAGGCATTTCAGCATATTTTTCAGGCGAAACCTGTGCAGAACAGCCTGTAACTATTATAAATGCATCAGGATTTTCTCTGCGAAGTTTTCGTATGGCTTGCCTTGCTTGGCGTTCAGCTTCCCCAGTAACTGCACAAGTGTTTATTATTATTGCATTATCAAGCTCTGATTCTCCTGCAATATCCTTTATTACAGCCGATTCATATGAGTTTTCACGACAGCCAAAAGTTACAATGCGGTTTGTCATTTAAATAAGCTCTCATCAATTGTTCCGTTGAAATTTATCGCAGTTGCTCCTGTTAAAATTACGTTTCCGTTTTTTATCCATTCGACTTCAAGAACTCCTCCATCAAGAT
>DAOWDM010000158.1 GCA_030639035.1 Alphaproteobacteria bacterium | reverse complement strand
GAGAAGGAGAAAGAGAAGGAGAAGGAGAAAGAGAAGAAGAAAAAGTTCTGCCGCAAGGTCAATTAGAGCTGTATGAAGAGATATCTAAAAAGCGTGAAATAGTAACAAGCGTCAGCTTCGTAGAAGGTATGTTTGGCGGTCTTCAAATGAATGTAAATATAGCGGTATAAAAGCAAACAATATTTGTCTTCTAACACGACCGCTTGAAGCGGTTTTTTTATTGCCTAGAAATCACTTGAAAAAACGAGATACGCTTTTTAGACATGGTCTGATTTAAGTTGGATAATCCTGAAATACACTCAATGCGAAATCTATATAATGATTATATTTCTTTACTTTAAACTCAATCGTCATGGTTGTTTATGTTCTTTTGTGTTGTCAATGTTTTTGCTTAAGCCAAATGTCCAGTCGATTATTGGTAGTTTTGCTAATTTAACAGGACCAATATATAGTATGTTGTCTTGAATACTTAATGACAAATTAGTTTTTGACAGTCCTTTTTTTGTTCTTTCAGTTGCATTTTTTCCAATGACTATTTTTACCATAGAGGCGTTTTTTGGTTGTATAAAATCTGTTTCTACAAAAGAAGGAAGAGTCTTAAAAACGCCTATAGATTTACCAGTAAGAGTACCTATAGGCTGGAAGTCATAATCAAGAGCAATAGTTCCAGACAATAGCAGTTTAAGAGGCTCCCAATTTAACTGAACTTTTCTTATTTCAGCTGTTCCGCCTTTTGCACGCCATTTTTCAAGACCTGTTTCAATGTCGTTTGTTTTTATAGGTCCAAGTATGTCGGCAATAATGATTAGTTTTTCTATTTTTTCACCTATTGGGATACCAAGTTTTTTGGAAATATACATGTTTTTCATGCTGAAATTAGCGTTAAATGTAATATCTTGAAAACTAGCCTCTGCTATGTACAGCTTAGATATTTTGCTTTTTAGTTCTTCAATTTTTAATGTTCCTCCACTGCGAAAGCCTTTTGCAGTAAGGTTTTTTAGCTCTAGTGAAGTGCTTGTTATTTCAAAAAAAGAATTTATTGAAATATAAAAAGCAAGCAAATCATGGTTAAGTTTTATTTCAGGAGCATCAAAATGGTCGCTTGTTTTAATTTTAATGTTTCCTCTTGGTGTAATATTTATTTTTTGTGGAGACAATGGGGATATATGTATTTTTAACTCAGAACATTTTATTACCATTCCTCCTGATTTTGACGGCATTTTAAAAGATGGTTCTTCAAGTATGAGATTGGCTGAGTATGGAAAGCCACCAAGCTTCTTTTTATTAAATGAGAAATCAATGCCAATTTCTTTCCATTTCGCTGTTGTCGTATCTACGTGATTTTCGATTAAAGTTGTTGCTTTTAACCAGAACATAAAAAAACCAATAAGAACCAGCATCATAACGATTGGAACACCAAAAACTATGCTTGTTTTTTTTCTGGTTCTTTTTTTAGGAGCCATAGAAATTTCTTTCTGTTTGTTTTTTCCTGTTAATGATACAAAACTTAAACGCATAAGCATATGAGATTTTTTAAGGTATAAAAAATAATGTCAATAAAAACAGATTTGACTGTTGTATTCGATCTTGGCGGTGTTTTAATTGACTGGAGTCCTAGATACGTTTTTGAGAAGCTTTTCAAAGGACGGGAAAATGAAATGGAGTTTTTTCTTTCTGAAGTCTGCAATGAAGAATGGAATCTACAGCAAGATGCTGGTCGTTCTTTTGCTGAAGCGACAGAAACACTACAAAAAGAGTACCCTCAATACAAAGAAGAAATAGCAGTATTTGAAAATCAATGGGAGCAAATGCTGAACGGTTCTATAGAAGGAACGGTTGAAATTTTAAAAGAACTAAAAAGCATGAAAACTCCTCTTTATGCTCTTACAAACTTTTCAATGGAGACTTTTCCAATTGCACAGCGTTTATTTGATTTTCTTGGGCTGTTTGAAGGAATCGTGGTTTCAGGAAAGGAAAAACTTATAAAACCAGATGCTGCATTTTATAATGTACTTTTCGATAGGTATTCTATTCTACCAGAAAAGGCTGTTTTTATTGATGACAACCAAGACAATATTGCTGCTGCCAAAAAACTTGGAATGACGGCAATACATTTTACAACGCCAGAAGTATTAAAAGCCAAACTGATTGAATTATCTGTTCTTTGATATGTTTGATTCTGCTTCTGCAGTAATTACATCATAAGCTGTTTCAATGTTTTCTTTTAGCTTTGCAAGAAAATCTTGCTTGTTTAGTCCTGTTTGAATAGCTGGTAAAAATTCAATTGTTATTACACCTGCTTTTTTTGTAAACGTTTTTCTACCCCAGAATTGACCAGAGTTTAAAGCCACAGGAATCACAGGAACACCGCAACGTTTATAAAGAAGATATATCCCTGATTGGTATGGTTTATTAGCTTTGTGTGCTGTTCTTGTTCCTTCTGGAAAAATAATTATTTGTTTTCCTTTTTCCAGCTCTCGTGTGCAGCCTACAAGCATTTTTTTTGCAGCACTTGCTCCTGCTGATCGGTCAATACCTACGCAGCCGATTTTTTTCAAATACCAGCCAAAAAATGGAATAGCCATAAGCTCTTTTTTCAAAATAAAAACTGCATTGTCAAGAAAAGCAGGATACGCAAAAGTCTCAAAAGCAGATTGATGTTTTGATGCAATAATTACTGCCCCTGACGGCAGGTTTTCTTTTCCAATAATTTTATAGTCCAGCCCAGTAAGTTTTCTCATGGAGAACATAATAAAACTTGTCCATACACGAACTATTTTGCGTATCCATGATACAGGCATTAAAAGAAAAGGAGTGCAAACAACTGAAATCAGACCTGTTCCTATTAAAAATACAGTTGTAAAAAGCAAAGAGCGAATAAAAGTCATTTTTCAAAGCCTGTTTCGTTATTTTGTTGTAGTTCTTGACGCACAGCTACTGCCAGATGTTTTGTGTATTCTGTGGCAATAAGAATTGTAGAACCAGGCCATAACCACCATTCAAGATGTTTGACGTTTTCAGGAAACACAGGGTGAGGTACAACTTTTATATTAGGCATAGCATGTTTAAATTCAAGCAGACTGCGGTGCAAATGATATGCTCCTGTTACAAGCCGTAATGATTTGAAACTTTGTCCTTTTATCCACCCAGCAGTTTCTATTGCATTTTCGTGTGTATTGCGAGCGTTGTAGCCAAGAACAATGTCGTTTGCAATATTTTCAGAACTGATATTAATCGATTTAAGGAGTGTCTTTATTTTTACTCGTTTATCGACTCCTGAAATGAAAAGTTTTTTAGCTGCTCCTTTTTCAAGCAGAGATACTCCAGTTTTTAGTCTTTCACTTCCACCTGTTAAAACAACAATAGCATCTGTTTTTGTTTCTAAATCATAAACCTTAGTTGGAATTGAAGACGCAAAACTCAGAAATCCAGCAGTCCATAATCCTATGATTATAAAAGTTATAGCAAAGCCTATTGTTATGATTTTTATCGATGTTTTCAAAGCATTCTGCCTAAGGTTCTAAGTACAGTAATGCGAGCTGTAATCATTGTTAGTAATGCAGCTATAATTGGGACTGTACATACGATTGCCCAGTGAGTCATGTTTAATCCTACTTCTGAAACAAGTCCTCCTTCAAGACGTCTTGCTAGCGTTCCTATTGCTATTGCTGTAGGGACTGCCAAAGCAATTCCTGCTGCTCCTCCCATAAGTCCAAGAAGCAAAGCACGCCATGCGAACTGTTTTGCTATATAATTATCACGAGCTCCTACAAGATGAAGTACCTCAATGACAGGTTTATGTATGGTAAGGCTTGATTTTGTTGCATATACTACAGTGGTGGACGTTGCGAAAATTACCAGTGCAACAACTGACGATGCTAGAAATTCAAGACTCCTAGCAAGATATATCAGTTTAGACAGCCATACTCTGTGATTATCCAGAGTTGCCCCTTGTACATGTTGTTCAAGTTTTTCTGCGAGTTTTTTTAAATCAACAATTTTATCTTCGTCAAGTGTAACGTCAATCAGTTGTGGTATTGGCAAATCATCTAAAATAGCATTTTTACCAAGCCACGGTTCAAGCAGTTTTTTCAGCTCACCTTTGGAAAGAACTCTTGCAGATTCTACTCCATGAGTCTCTTTCAGCAGAATAAGAGCTGTTTCAATGTTGCTTGCAGTTTTATCGTATGTTTTTTGCTTTTGGTTTGCAGGAGGAATGATTTGGACAGTAAGAGAACCAGATATATCACGATTCCAATGGCTTAGCAGAGTGTCGATTCCCATTGCTCCAGTAAGAGCAAGAGAAGCAAGAAAAACCATAAGCATTATTAACCATGGAAGAAAAAAACCTGTGGTGTCTTTTGCAAAAGGAATATCGTAACGGTACTTAAACATCTAAGAAAATTCCATTGTAGAAAGTTCAGCTAAAGACTGAGGCATCTGTTTAGTTGCTGGAATAATTTTCATTTGACCGTTTTCAAGATGCAACCTTGCAAAACCAAGTTTTTTTATAAGAGCTTCTTTGTGTGTTGCAATTACAACAGTTGTTCCCAGTTTGTTCATTTCAATAAAAAGATGTAAAAGTCGTATTGCAATTTTATCATCAACATTTCCTGTAGGCTCATCAGCAAGCAATAGAGCAGGGCGGTTTATTACGGCTCGTGCAATGGCGACTCTTTG
>DAOWDM010000046.1 GCA_030639035.1 Alphaproteobacteria bacterium | reverse complement strand
TGATTTTACTCTTGGAGCAAGTACAGTTAATGGAGCGTTAGATGTTTCTTCATCTGGCAACATTTTGCAGACAGGTGCGTTAAATGTCACTGGTGCTGCCATAATGAACACTACAGCTAATAACGGAGCTATTGTTTTAGAGAATGCAAACAACAGTTTTGCTAGTGGATTAGACGCTAATCCACACGGAACTGGTGATGTAAGTCTTGATTTTGGTACTGGTAATGTTGACCTCGCAGCTGGCACATACGGCGGTAATTTTGCTATTAGAACAAGCGGAAACATTACTCAGTCAGGCGATTTGGATATTGCAGGAACATCTTCATTTATTTCAGATACAAATGGAATGATTGAACTTAATCTAGCTAACAATATATTCACTGGTGCTGTTTATCTTGAAGCTGTCAACGGCTATGTATCGATAGACGATTCTGGTGCATTGTCTTTATCAGGAGGAAATGTTGGTGGTGATTTGCATGCAAATTCAGGTGGAGACCTTACACAGACAGCAGCTTTGACAGTAGACGGTACGTCAACTTTTACAACTGATGCTGGTCAGGGCGGTTCTGTTATTTTGGATAATGCCAGCAACTCGTTTACAGGAGCGGTTTATTTTACTCCTGATGGAACAGGAAGCGTTACAATCAAAACTGGAACTACAGATCTTTATCTTGGAGCTTCTTTAATTGATGGAAATTTAACAGTATCTTCCGTTGGGACTATTCATCAAACAGGGACTCTTGATATTACAGGTTCTACATCAGTAACTACCACAGGTTCAAATACAGGAATATATTTAGGCAATGATTTCAACAGCTTTACTGGAACTGTTACTATCTCTGGGTCATCAACAGGTAATGTAATGCTTGATTTCGGTGCTGGTGATGCTGTTTTAACGGGAGGCTCTTTTGGTGATTTTCACGTTGAAGCTGGAGGAAACATAACACAATCAGCTGCTATAAATGTTGCTGGTGATTCTTATTTTACGACTGATGGAGGTGTTGACTCTGACATTATTCTCGACAATACGAGCAACTATTTTGGTGGAGCAGCCAGTTTTGAAACAGCAGGAGAGATTTCTATAGACGGCGGAAGCAATGACCTCTTTATTGGCGGAATTACTGCTGGTGGTGCTTTAACAGTAAAAACTGGAGGAGATATCGTACAAAAAACAACAGACGACATTGAAGCTAACTCTACTGCTTATTTTGAAACTTATGCAAACGATGGAAATCTTAAGCTTGACAGTACATTTAACTCATTCGACGGAGATGTAGCTTTCCTTACTAACGGCACAGGAAATGCCATAATTAATGGTGGGGTTACAGACCTTCATTTCAGTACAGGTACATCAAGTGGAGCTGTTGCAGTTATAACTGAAGGTGCTCTTACTGGCGAATTCGATGCTGGAACTCTGGCTATTCATGCTAACAGTGCAGAAATAACTGGTGTTATCAGTGGTGAAACAGGGCAATTAGCTGCTAATGCTGTAGTATACAAAGGAACAGTTGGAAGCGGTCCTTATCTTATGAACGGCTATGCTATTACTTTACCAGAAGAAGATTCTGCCTTTGATGAAGAACAGCAGGAAGCTATAGATCAGGCTGTTTCAACCCTTGGACAAGATTATACTATAGATGATTCTAGTGCAATAATTGACGGCAGTGATACAGATATGCTGGACTTTGGAGAAATTACTGGGGAAGTTACAGGAGAAATTACAGGAGAAGGAGAGGCTTCTGGAGAAGCTTCAACTTCAGAAGAAGAAGGCGGTGAAGAAGCCACAGGCGAGGAAGAAGGCGGTGAAGAAACTACAGGCGAGGGAGAAGAAGGAGGTGAAGCCACTGGAGAGCAAAAAACAAGCAAAGAAGTCAGCCAAACTTTAGATGCAGCTACTGAAATAATGGAAGAAGGTTCTTTGTCTGACGCTATTGATTTTATGAACAGTGAAGAAGCTAATCTTTCTCTTGATGAACAAAAACAGTTTATTAAAAAACTAAGCTCTGAAAAGATTGTTGGCAGTTTGAAAGGCAGTGACAACGAAACAGTTGTTGAAGTTGGTGCAGTTCTTGAACAAACGGCAAAAGGTAAAAAAACCGAGCAGTCGGACTTGGCTAAAATGCTTACAAACAAAGGTTTTGATAATAAATCCAAGCTGTCTTATCTAGCTTTGCATCAGCATGTTGTTAAAAAAGCCAGAACAAAACTGTTCAGCGGAGCTTTGGAAGTCTTAAAACAAAATCCAGATGCCGCAAACGTATTTGATAAAATTCCAACTGGTAAAGACACAAAACCACCAAAAGTTTCACAAGTAAAAGACGTTGTTGCTCCAAATGGCAAAGTTGTTTCTGTTGCTGGTAAAATCGATGATGATTCAAAATTCGTCAGTGCTACTATCAATGGCAAGTGGGTATATGTTAAAAAAGACGGAACATTTAACATTGATGCTAGTCTTGCAGAAGGAAAAAGCACGGTTATTCTTGAAACAGTTGATGAAAGTGGAAATAAAACTAAAAAAACCATCAACATTGGTGACCGTTTAGCAAAAGCTGATGTAGATGCAAGACCAAGAGGCAAAAAAGTTGCTCTTTTGCTAGGTGTTAATAAATACAAAAGTAGCGACGTTCCTGAACTAGATACTCCTGTAACAGATGTTACAGAAGTTGGGAAAGTTCTTGCAGACTTATTTGGATATGAAATTAAAGTTCTGGAAAATCCTACAAAAGAAAACATTGTTGACGCATTAAGAGACATGAGCGAAAACATGTCTACCGATGATAAAGCTGTTATTTACTATGCTGGACACGGATATTCATTTGAAGATTCAGCCGAAGGCTACTGGTTACCTTCAAATGCCGATATTGATAAAGTCGACAATTGGGTTTCTACAAAAGACGTTTCTAAATTCCTGCACAGAATGCCTGCTAAAAATATCAAGCTAATAGCAGACAGCTGTTATTCAGGCTCTTTCACACAAGAGCAAAGCATAACAGCCGCAGATATTCTAACAGATAAAGGCGAACTGCTTAATAAGCGTTCTGTAATGGCAATGTCTTCAGGCGGAGACGAACCTGTATGGGACGGCGGAGCTGACGGTCATTCCTTGTTTGCAGCAACTTTGATTAATACTCTCAAAGATGTAAAAGTTAACGACAAAGGCTTTGATGTCTTCAAGCAAGTCAAAGACAAAATTACACAAGAAGCCCCGCAAACACCACAATACGGAGCAATCAAGTCCGCAGGATATGACAAAGGTGGCGACTACCTATTTGAAAAGCAATAAACATCAAAAAAATTATTGACTATGTTAAATGAAACTGTTGCTAAAAGCGTAGCGTTTCCACGTCGCCCCCTCTCGCCATTGCGAGGAGCATAACGACACAACAATAAGATAAAAGAACGGTTTTTAAGCTATTGAACTGGTGGAACGTTGAACATTCCTATATGCCCTGGTTTAATAAGAACGTTTCCATAACGCATATTGCCAGTTTCTATAAGAAACTTCTGAACACCAGTAAGCTGTGCTACAAGTGGATAGAATTCCTTGGCTTCAAGTTCACGCCTGTCATTATTCATTAGATAAAACACACAGCCCTGCCCCCTTTCTGCTATGCCACAACGTGGTCTGCCACGCGGAACTTCTGGATTTTTAACAGCCCCTCTTAAACCCTCTACAATATTATCACCTCCACCTAGCATCATTCCTATCATCAAGCCAAAAAAGAAAATAACTCCAGTAACTATAAGCATATTTTTTTTCTTAAGAATTGTTGGTGGCAAGTTAAAGTCAGCAGCGAAATTGTCATCATACAACCCCATATCAATAGACTCGTCCTGCATTTCAGTCGCATCAACTGGTTGCTGATACTGCAAAGAAGAAGCAGGAGCTTCCTGTGGTACAGAAACGGCCTGAGGAAGATTCTCTTGCGGAGGAGTTCGCCTTTGTAAAGATCTTTTTGCACCAGATGGAGGTCTTTTTATGCCTGAAGGAGGTCTTTTCGCTGATTTTCTTGCACCTGACGGAGGTGTTTTTTTTATTGGAGGAGGAACTTTTCCAGTCGGATACCCGTCAGTCATAATACTTTTTCCCTGCTTAAACCTTATTAGATAACATAAAAACTAGCCTGACAAGGACATATCAGCAAGCTTTAAAATAGGCTTTTTTCTGATTGTTTAATATATTCCGTTGATTTTATGATTCTTATCACACGAGGACTAAGCAAAACTACTATTTCAGCATTTTTACGAGTAGTTCCAAAAGCTTCTGTTGGTATCCCGATTACTAAGAAATTCTCACCAAGTCGGCTTTTTGTTGAAAATCTTGTCAACTCTCCTCGTGGCAAATCAAACGTAATATCCGATTCAAGCCTGCGTTCTTTAATTGATGACTTAACTAAAATAGAAAGTCCTGCTTCTGCTATTTCCTGACTGCCACATCTTCCTATATCAAACCTTGACTGCCATCTTGTAGGGACAATAAATGTTCCTTGAGATATTTGCTTGACGGCTGCCCTTGACCGCAAGAATTTTCGCAAAGTGGCACTGTTCATTTCAGAACCTGTTATAAGAAGTCGCCCAAGAACTCCTCTAAGAGACACTTTTACTGTATCTTCTGGGAATTCTTTTAAAATATCCTGCCAGACAATTTCTTTGGAATAGTTCACAGGATACACCCTATAAACATCTACATCATATGCTAGAAGATTAGGTTCTTCATCAAAATATTTGATAAGATTACGAACCTTTTTTTCAATACCGTAGCCACCTTTGAACAACAGAGTTTTATCTTCCCAGTCTGTAATAATATCCTTAATATCAGAACCTCTTAACGCATCAAGTATTGCTAAAATTACAATCTTTGAAGATGGCATATACAAACGCCACGATTCTTTACGCCTTAAAATAAGCCGTTTTGATTTAGCATCATATGTGTAATAAATTTCAGATGATTCGCTAATCATTTTAATAGTTTTTTCAAGCTCACCCTTTAAATTGCGGGCAGAAAGTCTGTTATAAGGTCCGTCCAAAGCAATCACTTTGATATTTGCTTCACTAAGCAGTTTGCTAATGACTTTTTCAGCAGGCATATCTTTGAAAGTAAAACCTGTTATTTCATATCTTGGCAAAGGATCTGATTTAGTAATTCTTTCAAGCTTAAAAATAACATCTTTATACGGAATTGTTGTTATAATATCCTGTTCTATCCAATTAACATTGCAACGCAACGGCTTTTCAATATCAAATTTTTCCGCTGTTTTTGTTGTTGTTGGAACAGATGGCAATGTTTCTTGTGTAACAATTGGTTCAGGACGCACAGGAATCACTCTGCACCCAGAAATAGAAGCTGCTAGTAAAAAAGCTGTAAATAAAAATCTAATCACGCTTGCAAAACCCTATGTTGTCTTTTTTGCAGGAATAGTTTTAGCAGAAGACTTTACTGCAGAAATTTTACCTGAAGAGGCTACTTTTTTTATAACTTTTTTTATAACTTTTTTTGTTTTAACAGGATTTGCACGTTTTTCTATAACTCTTTTTCTCAGAACTTTTTTCTTTACTACATTAACAACAGGAGCTTCATCATCATCGGCAAAACCGCCAAGATTGCTTATAAAATCTTTCTTATCTTTGCTTTTAAGCAAAGAAGGTGTCCCTGTAGGTTCAGCTCCATCATCTAGCTCTTTTTTGAAATCAGCCATAAGTTTCTCAAGCCCAACTTTGCCGTTTTCAATTTTTATTTCCACCAATTTCTCAAGTTCTGGGGCATTAAGAACGACATCTCCAACTTCTATAATTTCTTTTAATAAATCGAGGACATAGCCAAACTGAGGATATTGATCAATTGCAATCCCGCCAAGATGAATACATCTAGCACTTATTCTTGATATTGTATGGTCATAATAATCTTTTAATACAATAAAGTTATTCAAAGACCAAAGTAGCTCTTTATCGATTCCTTCTTCAAGGTTCGGCTTTTCTTCATGCTCTTCTATGCTGTCATCATAATCTTCGTCATACCATTCATCATAATCCTCACTACTTGAATCTTCATATTGCTCGTGAGAAGAACATAGTTCGACTATCTGTTGATATAGGCTCTCACCTTCTTCTCCATAATAATATGGCAGCCAATATTCAAAAGAAGGAAGTTTTTCATTTATTTCATTAACATCTATATCTGAGCATGAAAGAATATTATTAGCTTCTTCCCATGTTAAAAGAGCGTTTTCAAGCTCGGAAACTTCTTCCATTTTTTCAGAAACAGCTTGTTTAGTTTTTTCGTCTCTGTCAGAAACAGCTTCATAAATATATGCTCGCCAATCTTCCCCTAAAACTTTTTCTGCTTCTTCTGATAATCTTTCAAGAGCTTCATAGTCATTGTTAAATGCTAGCAGCATGTCAATTACAGGCGTAACATTTTCATAAGCACTGCTTTTTTCAAGTGCTTTTTCCTGTTTTGAAACAACAGCCGTTTTTTGTTGTGTAGGTTTTGTGTTCATAATTAAAGACTAATATCTTTGTGATTATCTCTTAAAATTACCATAGTCTTTAGCAATTTTATATTATTTAAATAAATCAACCAAAGAAGAAAACCATGTTTTTTTCTTTTTGACGATTTTTTTTGCTTTAGATGTTTTTCTTTTTATTCTAGGTCTCGTTCTAAGAATAGCATTTATATCATCTTTATCTAAAGCTTTCTCTTTCTCAGAAGCTGTTTTTTTGTATTCTATAAGTGTTTCTGTTTCTTGTTCTTCAAAAACCTCTGTTAACTCCTCGTATTCCTCAAATGTTTCATTTGATTCTTTAGGAACTTCGGTTAACTCCTCGTATTCATTGCTTTTTTCCTTTGTTTCTTCGTAATCTTCAAGCATTCCTAGCATATATGGATCTTTTTGCTCAAGATGCTGTGTAAAAGGAATAGGTTTTTTCTGTTTTTTTGTTGCTGTGTCAGCATTTTTGCCAAAAGTTTTTTCTTTTTTATCTAAAATATATGCTGACGATTCTTTGGTTTTTGTAAAGAATTTTCTTTGAGATAAATATGGATTATTTTCTATTTGCTGCACAGAAATAAGTAATTTTTTTTCAGAATCCCTGCTTTTTCCTTCTACTTGATACGGCTCATCATCAAAAACAATAGAGAAAAAATCATCATAAATTTCGCCAGATGATAGATATGGATTTTCTTTTCGATACTTACTTTCAAAAGATGGGGCAGCAAATATATCTGTTTCTGGTTTTGAATCTTTCTCTTTTGAAACAATTATATCAGAAGTAAGAAAAATATTCTGTGGAACTGTAACGTTGATCTCGTCTCTTGATGAAAGATATGGATTTTCTTCATAAATCTCTGCGTCATAACTTTTTTCTTTACCGTCTATCGAATAAGGGTCTTTTTCAAAAGATATTAATTCAACATCATCGTCTTCTAGCTCTTCGAATTCATGTTCTAACGTTTCGTCTTCTAGCTCTTCGAATTCATGCTCTAACGTTTCGTCTTCTAGCTCTTCGAATTCATGCTCAATGCTAGAATCCTTTATTTCCTCAACAACATCTGTTCTTTCTTTTTGAGGCTCTGTTGTTTCTTGAGTCAAAGTTTCAACATGTACTTCTGTGTGTGTTTTTGCTGATGGTTCTTGCTTTTTATCCAAAATTTTAGCAAAAACTTCTGCTTGAGTTTCTGCCGTCTGTTCTTGAGACTGAGTCAAAGCATCTGACATCGCCTGAGAAAGCACTTCAGCCTGCGTTTGTGCTGTAATATCCTGTGTTTGTGCCAAAGCCAACGCTAAAGCTTTTGCTTGTGCTTGTGATGACTGATCTTGTGTCGCAACAAGAGCTTCAGCAAGAGATTCTGTAGAACTAGCTTGTGTTTTTGCCATCGCATCAGCAAGAGCTTCTGCCTGTTCTTGTGCTGCTGAAGCTTGTGAATCTGCTATTTGTTTCTGCGTTTCAGATAACGCATTTGCAAGTGCTTGTGCTTGAAGTTCAGATTGTATCCTAGCTGTTTTTTCCTGTGAAGCTGAAAAAGCATCGGCTATTGCTTTAGATGATTGCTCCTGACTTCTAGATATCGCCTCAGCAATTGAACTTGACAAAGCTTTTGATAATACATTTGCTTGAGTTTCTGCTGATTTTTCTTGTGCTTTTATAAGAGCAGTTATTACTCCATCAAAAGATTGCACAGAATGAGCAGCCGTCGCTTGAACGACAGGAGCTTCTCCTGAAATCATAGTAGGAAGAGAATGTTCAACTGGCAATGCTAAGCCTGCTGTTGGTTTTTGTTCAACCTGCTGTGTTTGATAATATTCATTCTTAGCTCCTTGAAGAGCCATGGCAATACTTTTTATTTGCTCTTCTGATTGTACTTCTCTTTGTGCATTGGCTAGTTCTTTAGTTAAATATCCGACTTGCTGCAAAGATGCTTCTTGTGTCTGTTTTTG
>DAOWDM010000144.1 GCA_030639035.1 Alphaproteobacteria bacterium | reverse complement strand
AGCTGTTTCTCCAGTGTTAGTTACATCTGCTCTTGCAGCAGGAGCTGGTGGAGTTGCTGCTGGTATTAGTATATCTGCTGGGGCTATAACTGCTTTTGGTGTTGCAGAGCTTATTGGTCGAGATGTACGTTGATGGTTGTTTTGTGATTCTAGTATAGTTTTAAAGGGTAAGTCTTATGACTGATATAAATGTAAAAAGTAAAGTTAATCAATTCTCAAAAGATAAAGATACAAAATCTTATGCAGGCGGTTCAACAGGTCTTGCGAGTAAGGTTGCTGAAAAAATCGGAAATACTGCTTCCAAAGCTAAATCTTTTGCTAAAAAATGCCCAGTTCTTTGTCTTGCAGCTTTAGCTATAGCTACTGTTTCTGTTGCTCCAGCATCTGCTGCAGAAGTTGTTGCTCAATCTTATTCTGTTGATTTAATCCAAGCGAGTATTCTTGCTGTTAGTGTAGTTTCATCTTTAGTTCTCTTGAAACAAGAATTTGAACGCTAAGGTCTGCTTATACAACAAGCTCTACATGATTAAAAAACCATACTTTCAGATTATTAAAGAGTCTGAAAGTATGGTTTTTTTGTATAAGTGCAGAGTCTATTAGTAGCCTATGGTCATTAACACAGGCATGTGATTTGAACCTGAGTCGTCTAGAAAGCGGCTTTCAAAAACATCAATACCTTGATGGGTATAAACATAGTCTTGCGGTATGCGAAAAATCCAAGGCAGTTTTGAATTCCATGAAGGCAAAAGCCCTCCTTTTGCTTTTAGACCTCCTTTTCTTTCAAAAGTATATAAAAGCGGAGTCCATGGGGCAGCGTTAAAGCCTCCCATTACAACTACAGAATCGTTTTGATTTCTTATAAAGTCTGTAAAAGCATTAATTTGTTTTTCTGCGTCTTTATACCCTTTGTCAGAAGAAAAAGGTTTTAAGTGAGTTCCAATAAAAACAATGTTTTTTTGGTTGTGCCTTATTTTTACCCATAATCCACTTGGAAGGTTTTTAACTTTAATAACACCTGTTTCTCTAAAACTTTTTCGGGATAAAATAACAGAGGAATATTCTTGAGAACCAGAATGTATGTACTCGTGTTTGAAGCGATATGGGGGGCGTAGATTATTAAAAGACTTTAAACGGTTTCTTGATACTTCCATCAGAAAAGCATAGTCTGCACCTGAATTACGAATTGTTTTTAAAACTGCATCATTGTTTTGATTTTCAATTTTAGTATTAAATATTAAAATCTTTAAAGGAACTTCTTGTGGCTTAAAATCAGTGTTGGAAAAATTTATATGAGCCATCATAAGCGAAAGATTTATAATAAGAATTATAATCGTACAGACGGAACTTTTCCAGCGATGAGCTGTCAGACAGAAAAGAGTCAAAATCACTGCAGCTATCACGTACTGCAAGCGGAATTGAGCTAAAAAGTCGCATTTCCAGCTCTCAAGTGGGAATATATTCGCAAATGAAAATGATGCAAGTATCACAACTAAACAAGCAACTAATTTCTTTTGCCGTTTTTCAGCTTTTCTTTTTGTTAAATATCCCATATGCACATACTATAGTAGGTAAGATTATTTGATGATTCTAGTTTATATACTTTAATTCGACAAGCTTAAAACAAGATTGAAAAAAAATTATAAATAGGATAAATTACAAACTATGACGTTAGTAGAAATATTTGCAGCATTCGCTCCTAACAAATATATTTTTGTTGTTGGGTTTGGTTTCCTTGTTATAGGGATTCTTACGTGGCTTATAGCCGTTCATTGGGGCGGTATTGATGGTAAAACACGTGATGTTGATGATGAAGATGAAGATGATATTTCTGAATCTGATATCGACCTTGAATATGAAGCTCAAAAAGAAAAAACAAGAAAAGAAAAAGAGGCTCTTGAAAATGAAAAAGCCATACTTGATATGGAAAAGGCTTTTTTGACCGAACTGGAAGAAGTTGGCAGAGTAAGAAAACAAGAAGAAAAACAAGAAGAAGAATACAAGCAAGAAGAAGAAAAGCGACAAAAAGAATATGATAAAAAACAAAAAGAAAAAACTAATGTAGGCTTTGACTGGCATAATGGGCAGAATGCAGTAGATGCTGCTAACACTAACGTAAGAAATAAAAGCATACCTAATAATGCGAATGCTACCTTAAATAAATCTTCTTTAAATAAAAAGCCTCTTCAAACAGACGAAACTCAAAAGAAAGCTGTTTTTCTTGGCGTGCTAGTTAATCTTGTTGAAGAAAAATTCAGTGATAATGAAATAGCCAGAGCTATTGTCTCTCAGAATGGAAACTCAATACCTGGAGAGAACTTGCTTCATACAATTGAAGCTGTCAGAAGTTTCGTTGATGCAGGAGAGACAGTTAAATCTGATGACAACGGCAGACAAAGATCAAAATTTGGTCATGATGCAATTATTGGCGGGACTCGTGTAGTTCACAAAACAGAAATACCTGTGAATGACAACAGAGAAAGGTTTGTTGAGCAAGATATAAAAGCTAAAGAAAAATCTTTGAAAAATCTTCTTAATGGAGATGTAAGTTCTGCTGTCAATGTTCTGGAAAAAGAAATTAAACGACAGGAAAAAACTGGAAAGACTATGAAGAACGGTCCAAAACGGAAAGCTCTTTATAAAGATGCTGCTGAACTTGCATGCCATGCAGGAACTCTTGCTGTCATGGTTGATACAGATAAAGCGATGAAATCGTTTAAGCTTGCAATATTTCTCAATCCTGAAAGTGCAGATGGGCATAGCAGATACGGGGACTTGTGTTTCAATTTGGGATTAAATGAAAAAGCAGAAAAAGCATTTATTAATGTTAGAAAACTGGCTGATGAAGAAAACGAAAAACGTCTTATTGCAAACGCTAATGACAAGCTTGGAGGAATACTTATATCTCGAGGTGAGAAAGAAAAGGCAGAAAAAAGACGAAGAGAAAGTGCAAAGCTTTTCAAAGAACTTGGATTTACAGCCGAACTCAACAAACAAGAACAAAAAGCCACGACCGTATTAAAAGAAGCCATGCAAAAACAACTTATGAATGCTGGTTAAATTGTTTTTGAACAAATTTTAATTAAACCGTAATTAGTAAAAAATAAGACTTTATGTTAATATACAACTATAGGGTTTGTTTGTCTTTGCTAAAAAGTTATAACTAATGGTTGAGGTTATGGAAAAATTAAACAAAGAATATTGTTTTGAAGATTTTTTTGATGTTGATGAAATCCAGAACGTGCAGGATTCATTAGCAAACGCATTTAACCTTGCAATGCTTCTTACTACACCAGAAGGTCTTCCTATTACAAAGCCAAGCCATTTCAGTAAATTCTGTGAAATGATTCGTGAAACTGAAGAAGGAAGCAAGAGATGCATTCTTTCTGATTCTGTGCTTGGGAAACCAAAGGCAGGCTGTCCACGAGTCCAAATATGCTTAAGTTCGGGATTATTGTGCGGAGGAGTAAATATTTTTGCTAAGGGTGAACATATAGCGTGCTGGCTTATTGGGCAGGCACGTAAAGAAGCTCAAAGTGAAGAAGAAATGCGTAAGTATGCAAAAGAAATAGGAGCAGATGAAGAAGAATTCATAAAGGCTTTTTATGATGTAACTGTTATGTCTACCGAACAGTTTAAAAAAGCATGCAATGCTATATTTGTTATTGGGAATCAGATGACCAATCTTGCATGTAGGGATATTAAAATTGTTGAATTGAAAGAAACACAGGATAGGCTTGAAAAAAGCGAAGAAAGTCTACGGATAACATTAAATTCTATTGGAGACGCTGTTATTGCTACAGATATAAAAGCAAATATTGTCAGTATGAACCCTGTTGCAGAAAAACTTACTAGTGTGACTGAGCAGGAAGCTATTGGAAAGTCGTTAAATGAAGTCTTTAATATCGTAAATGCTGAAAGCGGAGATACTGTAGAATCTCCAGTGGAAGAGATTTTACGTGAAGGAAAAACTGTTTGGCTAGAAAAACATACCGTTCTTATTTCAAAAAATGGAGAAAAACATCAAATTGCTGATAGTGGTGCTCCAATTAGAGATTCTAAAAATAACATTGTTGGTATTGTTCTTGTTTTCAGAGATGTGACTGAGCAATGCTATATGGAAAACCAGCTACGTCAAACTCAGAAGATGGAATCCATAGGTCAACTGGCTGGCGGTGTTGCCCATGATTTTAATAATATGCTTAGTGGCATCGTGGGTGGTGCAGAACTTCTGGCAATGAAAATTGGTGAGAATGCCGATTTAGTTAAGCATGTAAACGTAATTTTTGAATCTGCGGAAAGAGCCTCTAAATTGACGCGGAAACTTTTGGATTTTGCTCATAAAGGGAGTGTTTTATCTGTACCTGTAGATGTTCATGATTCAATCAAAAATGCTTGCCAGCTACTAGAGCGTAGTATTGATAGGCGTATAGAAATAAGCACTGAACTTCTTGCTGAAAATTCAATTGTTATTGGAGATTTGCTGCAACTTCAGAATGTTTTTCTTAATCTTGGTTTAAATGCCAGAGATGCTATGAAAAAAGGCGGGGAATTAAAAATATCCACAGTAAATGTTGAACTAGATTCTGATTTTTGTAAAAAAAGAGGCAATTTAATTAAATCAGGACAATATATAGAAATTGCAGTTAGTGATACTGGAAAAGGCATATCATATGGGACTAAAAATAAAATTTTTGAACCTTTCTTCACTACTAAAAATATAGGAGAAGGAGTAGGGCTGGGGCTTACAGCGGCCTATGGTTCAGTTAAAAATCACAGTGGTATAATCAACGTTTATAGTGAGAGGAACATAGGTTCTGTTTTTAAAGTTTATTTGCCGTTAAGTGATGGAAAGATTATCGAAAAACAAGATGCTGATAATACTGTTTATCAAGGAACAGGGCTTATTTTGGTCGTCGATGATGAGGATATTATCCGTAATACAGCAGAGAGCATGCTGGTAAATATGGGTTATGATGTAATTCTGGCAGAAGATGGTAAGAGAGCCGTAGAGCTTTATTGGAAACATCATAAAGAAATATCTTTGGTTTTGTTAGATGTGGTAATGCCTGAGATGGACGGACGTGATGCTTTCAAAGCAATGAAAAAAATAAATCCTGATGTTAAAGTTATTCTGTCTTCAGGTTTTAGTTTTGATAAAAACATATCAAAACTTATTGATAAAGGAGGAGCTAGTTTTATACAAAAACCATATAGACTGAAAGAGCTGTCTCTGTTAATAAAAGAAAAACTCGAGAACAAATAAAGTTTAGGCTGTGTTAAAGGAAACTGTTGCTAAAAACACCACTCCGCTGTCCGTCATACTCGAAATTTTAATTTCGGGTATCCAGTTTTTCTTAAAAAGATTCTGGATTCCCAGCTTTTGGCTGAGAATGACAGCGAGGGGTCGCTTACGCTCGCAATAACACTTTTTTCCATTAGTAAAATCCGCCTACTTCTGGGACGTTGTTATTATCTGGAACAGAAACGTCATCACCTATGACTTTTTCGGAAGTTTCTGTATCAGGCTTAAAAGCTTCAACAATTACATTGGTGTCCCCTGTTTTTGCAGGCTTTCCAGTTTTACTATTTATTCTAACAAGGCGAATTCCAGAAGGCATTCTGAAAGGAATTTTTGCAGCATCTTTTAATGCTTTTTTCATGAAATCTCTGAAAATAGGAGCGGCTACACGCCCTCCTGTCTGTTTTGAACCAAGCGTGCGAGGGCTATCAAAGCCTACAAAAACTCCAACTGCTAAATCAGGAGAAAAGCCTACAAACCAAGCATCAACATTTTCATTTGTAGTTCCTGTTTTTCCTGCAAGAGTCTTGCCTGCACTTTTAACTGTTCTGCCTGTTCCTCTTTTTACAACTCCTTCAAGAATACTTACCATTTGATAGGCACTTAATGGGTTTACAATCTGCTCACGCAAGTCAGGAATATTAGGAGCAGACTGGTTTGCCCAAAAATCCACATGGCAATCCACGCATGGGCGGTTGTCATGACGGTAAATCGTTTTACCGTTTCTGTCCTGTATTCTATCTATTAATGTCGGAGTTATCCTCTTGCCTCCGTTGACAAGCATTGCATAAGCCGTTGTTAGTTTAAGAACTGTTGTTTCGCCTGCTCCAAGAGACATGGATAATACCTGCGGAAGTCGTTCCGTTATTTTAAAGCGTTCTGAATATTCGGAAATTTTTTCCATGCCGATAGCTTGAGCCAATCGCACAGTCATAAGATTTCTTGATTTTTCAATTCCTATTCTTAAAGTAGTAGGTCCATAGAATATGTTGCTGTAATTCCTAGGTTTCCATTTTGGTTTACCTGGACCTTGGTCATAAACAAAAGGAGCATCAAGAATAAGAGT
>DAOWDM010000058.1 GCA_030639035.1 Alphaproteobacteria bacterium | reverse complement strand
AGTGAAATTTATATGCTCTCTGATATTGAGTGCCTCACCACTACGGGGTTCAACTCTCAATATCAGAGAGCTGTGGCATAACATTAACAAACAATAGCTTAACTTCGCCACAAAACTGTCTAATGAAGTGATACCACCTCTGTACTATATCTAAGACCAAGCAGTAAAAAAGGCTGTGATTGCAAACAGGTTAATGAAAATGTTGTTTTAGAAAAGATTGAAGATGTTTTAAAAAATATGGCAATACCTGAAAACGTGCTTGTTATGCTTAAAGAAACTCTAAAAAACAGCTTGGAAGCTAAGAAAGATTTTCAAATTGAATCCATTAAACTTTTCAGAAAACAAGAAGATAAAATAGATATAAAGCTCAATAATTTATTAGATATGCGTTTAGAACAGAGTATTACAAAGAATGTATACGACAATAAAGCATTAGCTCTTAGAACAGAAAAGCATAACCTTAGAAAGAAAATAGAAAACCACGATAGAGCAGATGAAGAGTTCTCTATCACTCTAAACTACTTATTAGACCTAGCTTCACGTTCTCATAACATTTTCAAAAGTTCGGGAATTGATACAAAACGCAAAATCATAAATCTGGTATTCTCGAACTTAACTTTAGACAACAAAAAGCTAGAGTTTTCCTTACAAAAACCGTTTGATGTATTGGTAAATTTGCCTAAGCGTTCAGGTTGGCTGGGGAACCTGGATTCGAACCAGGACTGACGGAGTCAGAGTCCGTAGTTCTACCGTTAAACTATTCCCCAGAAGAACTATTGTTTAAGTAACATAATTGTTTTGCTTTGTGTAGTTATTTTTATATATTTTATATCTTAAAAAATCTGTGAGAATTTTATATGCGTTCTGATACAAGAAAAGTGATTGAAAACGTTTGCAATGCTAGGATTATAACAATAGAAGCCCTTGGCGGAGGTTGTATTTCTGAAGTTCGCCGTATAACTCTTAGCAACGACAAACAAATAGTCGCTAAAATCGGTGATGCTGGTGAAAACAACGGGTTTGTTATTGAAGCTTATATGCTTGACTACCTCACAAAACACAGCACCCTACCCTCTCCAAAAGTAATTTATGCCAAAGACAATCTGCTGCTTATGGAGCATATTCCTACAAAAGGCGGAGCTTCTGCAAAAACACAAGAACATGCAGCCGAACTTTTAGCGGAACTTCACTCAATAACATCAGATAAATACGGATTTGAAAAAGATACGCTAATCGGCGGAATACATCAGCCTAACAACAAAATGGACAGCTGGATTGACTTTTTTGCTGAGCATCGACTGCTTTACATGGCAAAAGAGACCTTTGATGCAGGAAAGCTCTCTGTATCTGAAATGAAAAGAATTGAAAAGTTTGCTGGTAAATTAAGAAAATGGCTAGACGAACCTGAAAAACCAAGCTTAATCCATGGTGATATGTGGAGCGGAAACGTCCTTTACAAAAATGACCGTATAGCTGGTTTTGTAGATCCTGCTCTTTATTATGCAGACTCGGAAATGGAGTTTACTTTTTCAACTGTTTACAGCACTTTCGGCAGACCATTTTTTAAACGTTATTCAGAAATAAGACCTATCAGAGCTGGTTTTTTTGAAGCAAGACGAGATATATACAACCTTTTCCCATTACTAATACATGCTCGCCTGTTTGGTTGTAATTATGCTGCAAGAGTAGCTAACTCTCTCTCTCATTTTGGTTTTTAAAAACACTCATACCTCTTTAAGAGGATAAGTTTTTTCTGCTGTATATTTTGCTCCTTTGTGGCTTAAAATACTTGAAAAAAGAGTGAAATGTTTTACAGGGAACGGGGCGGACTTAAACAAACTGTTATTTGAAATAAAATCCATTACTTGCCTTTTGCGTGTTTCTTTTAGTCTTGCTAGAGTAATATGCGGATTGAATTTACGCCCTTTTGACTCAATTCCTGCCTGCATTAAAGCTGATTCAACTTTTTTAAATAAAAACTCAAGTTCAGGTGTTTTTTCTACCCCTGTCCATAAGGTTCTTAGCTGATTAGAGCCAAAAAAGCCTGTTCCAGACAAAGAAACATCAAAAGCAGGGGCTTCAATTTTTAATAACGCCTCGTCTATTTCTACAGCTTGTGGTTCTTCCACTTCTCCTATAAACTGTAATGTAATGTGAAGGTTCTCTTTTTGTATCCAGCGTGCATTTGGAACACCTCCTTTTAATAGTAAAAGGCGTTTTTTAATGTTTTCAGGGGGCTCAATGCCAACAAATAATCTAATCATTTTTTTATCTACTACTAATATATATATTGAATATAATTCCAGTATTTGAAACACTTTAACAAGATGTTTTTATAAGGAGATGGTAAATGACGAAAATTAATAATTCGAAAGTGTTTAGTTTTCAGACACGCCTTTTTTGCATAATGACTGCTCTTGTGGCAGTTACAGCCATTGTTCCTGCATATAGTAATGACTCATATATAGTCTATTCAATTATTTTTGCATCTTTGTTTGTTGCTTGGAGACTCGGAAGTAGCATAGTCAATGATATTTCCAAGTTGATAGATGTTTTATTAAAAATTGCTGAAAATGAAACAGATGTTTCTGTGCCTTTAACAAATAAAAAAAGTGAAATAGGCAATCTTGCTTTATCAATACAGGCTTTACAGGAAAATGTTTCAGAAAAGAAAGCCAGTGAAGATATTACTATTACAAAAGCTAGGCGTACAGAACGAAAATTAAGAAGCGAAATCCTGTCAATTGCAGGTGCAATGCAGGTGGAAATTCAAAAAGCTATTAACAATTTATCAGAACAGTCAAATTCTGTAAAAATTTCTTCAGATAAAATGTCTAATATGATTCAACAAGCACGTACTCAGTCAGATACAACTACAGCAGCTACAGATAACGCATCTACTCATGTTGATTCTGTTTCTGTTGGAGCTGATGAAATGGCGGTGTCTATTGAAAAAATACGAGCACAGGTTGCCGATTCCACAAAAAATACAACTGGAATTGTTGAAAAAATCTCTGTTGCAAGCGATCATATGAATAAACTTTTATCCATAGCAACAGCTATTGATGAGATTGTTGGGCTTATCAATGACATAGCTAGTCAAACTAATCTTTTAGCTTTGAATGCAACTATTGAAGCCGCAAGAGCAGGAGACGCAGGCAAAGGCTTTGCGGTTGTAGCTTCAGAAGTAAAAACACTCGCTAACAAGACTGCTGATGCAACAGAAGAAATTACGAATCAGATTAATGAAATACAAAATGCAACAACAAATGCTGCAGCTGTTATCAAAGAAATATCTGGAACTATTGGGTATATAACCGAATTTGTGGCAGATATATCTTTAGGTGTAGAAGAGCAATCCGCAGGCATTGTAGAAATCAGTAGAAATGCTCAACAGGCTGCCTCTCATACTAAAGAAGCTTTGGATAATGTTTCTAAGGTTTCTTCAAATATCGGAGAAGCTGGTTCATCATATGAGGAAATGCACTCTGCTACCAAAGAAGCCCATTCTCAAGTAATGAATTTACGAGAAGGTCTAATGAGAATTATCAGCTCATTTGCAGAAGAAAACCGTCATGAAAATAAACGTCATACTGTTAATTTTGCTTCTACAGTTACTATAGATGGTCAAAGCAATGATTGCCTGCTTCAGGAAATTTCCTTGTGTGGAGCGGCTACTCTTGACCGAGTTTTTGAGCATGGAAACATAGGGGCACAGATTATAGTTAGTTCAAGTAAACTAGGAGAGCTTGAAGGGGCTATTATAGCGACAACAGACAGGTTGACATTTGTATGGCTGGATATTGATAAGAAAAAATCTGCTGAAATTGAACATGTTTTTAATTAAGACTATGTTCCATTAAAGTGTTGTTATCTTACAAAGCTTTTAATTAAAGCATAAAAAAATGGAGAGCATAAAGCTCTCCATTGTCGTTTTTAACAGTAATGCTTAAAACCTTATCTGCCTGAAGTTTTAGCAAGTCTGGCTTTTAGCATGGTTGCTTTGTTTGAAGTTTGTTCTTTTCTGTGTTCATCACGAGTTTTTTCACATTTTTCTCTTGCGGAATCTTTACCTGAATTAACAGATGCAGAAACAAGCTCATAGAGATTAGGTGAAATATTTGGCTTTTGAAGAACCTTTTCCAAAGCATTTTTCATTAGCTCCTGACGTTCAGGATTATGGTTCTGCCATTTGAGAAGAGGGGCAGAAGTCCTAGCAGCAACCATTGGATTAACATCATCAAGCTTGATAAGCTGTTCAGCAAGGAAATCATATCCACTGCCATCTTCTACATGGAACGCAACTTGATTGCGTGCAAAACCGTCAAGAAGAGCCGTAACCTTATTAGGATTAGTGTTAGTAAATCCTTTATGTTCAGCAAGTTTTTTAACTGTATCAACCGTGTCAGCACGTGATGCAGTTGACTGCATTTCCAGCCACTTGTTAACAATCAAAGGGTTGTCTTCATGTTTTGTGTAAAAATGATTCAAATGATGGTCTTTTTCAGGGTTATTACTGCCTATCATTGTAGTCAAAGCCGCAATAGTATCTGTCATGTTTGACGCTTCTTTGTATTGAGTCGCTGCAAGTTTCTGCATGTCTTTGTCATCGGTTTTTGACAAATATGATAAAGCACAGTTTTTCAATGAACGCTCACCTGCTTGTTTTACATCAGGCTTGTAGGAAACATTTTTGAACATAGCCGAACCATCTCTAGTATATTCAACTTCTGTAGGGTTTTTATTTATCTGATAAAGGTTGTAAAAATCCTTTTTATACTCATTAGCAATAGCTTTTTGCAAAACTCCACGAGCTTTATCAATAGCACCAATATCAATAACTTCCATTCTTTGAGCAACGCAGTCTATGACAGGAAGTTCCATAGCTTTTGCAATAAATGCTTTTTTATCAAGCTTAGGCTCTTTCAAATAACTGCCCATAGCTTTGATGAATTTGTCATCAACGGTTGGCTCTTTGCCTGCCTGAATTTCTTTTACCATGTTAAGCATAATCTTAGCAGCATACTGCTGACCTGCTTCAAAGCGGCTAAAATCATCAGAATCATGCTGCATCAAGTGAATATACTCATCATTTGTATAATCAACATGAAGCTTGATAGGAGCAGTAAATCCACGGTTTGTAGAAAGAACAGGAGGTTCTTCAACGTTCATGAATTTAAAAGTCTGTGTTCCATTTTCAAGAGTCAAAACTCTGGAAGTATCTTTTGCAGATTTTTCACCTTCAAGCTGTAGAGGCATATCTTTGCCATCACTGCCTACAAGACCTATTTCCTGAGGAATTACAAACGGTTCTTTTGTAGGCTGCCCTACTGTCGCAGGAGTTTCTTGTGATAAAGTTAGCTCGTATGTTTTGGTTTTAGCATCGTACTTGCCAAAAGCCGTAACTTCTGGAGTTCCTGCCTGTGAATACCAGCGTTTGAACTGAGTCATGTCCTTTCCGCTTGTATCTTCCATACATTGTACGAAATCATCACAAGTTACAGCTTGCCCATCATGGCGGTCGAAATATAAATCCATAGCTTTATGGAACTTTTCTTTGCCAAGCAGTTTTTCCTGCATGCGGACTAATTCACCGCCTTTGTTGTAAACTGTAGCGGTGTAGAAGTTGTTGATTTCAACATAAGAATCAGGGCGTGCTGAATGTGCAGTTGGCCCTGCATCTTCTAAAAACTGACCCGCTCTTTTTGTTACTCCGTCCTCATATCTTAATTT